>JABUTT010000044.1 GCA_021443515.1 Bacteroidales bacterium | reverse complement strand
CATCACTCCGGTGAATATGGCATTCTCGCACATTCTCGCCAACATCCGTTTCAACTTCGAGCGTGAGGAAGGTGCGACAGACGCGTTTACCCTTACGAAAGTCACCCTCGCGGGCTTCCTACCCAATGGTTCCTGCTCAGTTACCGGCACTTCAACCGGACTTACCCCCGTGACCTGGACAGTCAGTGGCGATGCCAAAACTCTTGAGAAATTGGCTGCAGCCCTGCCCAACAGCGGTGTAATTGACAACGATCATACCCCCATCAGCCTCAACAACGGCGACGGCATATATGTTCTTCCCCAGAACGCCTCGACCATCGAATGCACGATTAACTACACGGTCGGCTCCGGAGCGACTGCAACCGAGAAAACCGCAACCGGATACCTTCCCGCCCAGTCGTGGGTGCTGAACAATATCTACACCTACAAAGTCATACTCTCCGGCACCGATGCCATCATCTTTGCCGAGCCCACCGTGGAGCCTTGGGGCGAAGAGTTGAATTCCGGCTCCGTCGTCATAATATAAAACATTTGCAAGATGAAACAGACATCTGTAAAAATAGGAATCATTGCCCTCGCGGGACTTATGGCAACTGCGTTTGCAGCCTGCACAAAGGTCGAAGCGTCACAGGGCGGCGACATAGACTACACCAAGCCCATTCTGCTCAGCCAGCAGCTTCAGGCCGAACTTGACGGCACAAAATCCCTCGCGGAGAACAATGATATGCGCAATGAGAGTTTCGGAGTCCTTGGTTACCAGTACAATGTGGCCGGCATCGGCGGCAGCGACGGTACCTGGCTCACAAACCGTGCGCAGGCAAAGGTCAATGTGTTTGCCACAACAACGGGTGGAACCACATACAAGGTTCCGGAAATTGTTTCCTGCTCAGATGCCGGCGTCTGCTCCTACACTCCCCTGCAGTACTGGGACAAGCAGAAAAACTACGCCTTCTTCGCCTATTATCCCACTGGCCTTGCTGTCAAGGACGAAAATGGAGGAACATACTCAACAAGCACAATGGGCGCTCCCTATGTGGAGTATTCGGTAGTCAGCAGCGGCACCACCTTCAATAACTTCTCTCAGATGCAGGATGTTCTCACCGCCTATTCCATTGACCGCAATGTGAAGGACGGCCGCAATGTGAACCTCAACTTCCAGCACCGTCTTTTCTGCATCGCCGTGAAGGCGCTGAATATGGAGAATGTTCCCGTAACCATCTCCAAACTTGATGTAAAGATTAGTGGTATCGACAACCAGAGCGTACGCCTTGCCCTGGACCGTTCACTTGATGATAAGCTTACCAAATTCGGCCAGAAACAGTCGCCGACTTTCAATGTCATCAATACCACTGCCGAGGCCTACACAATTCCTCAAGGCGAGAAACATACGGTTTCGGGCAGCAACAACATAATGCTGATTCCTCCCCAGAGGGTCAATGATAATAATGCCCTCAATGGCACCATTTCGATGAAATATACCAAAGGTACAGGCAGCGAAGTAACGGTCAACAACATATCAATTACCAATATTGACAGGGTTGACTTCGAAGCCGGCCGCAAATACTATCTGAATATAACTTTCTCCGGTGACGGAGTCTTCGTTGAGCTCGTGACCTCACCGAGGTGGACCGATGCTCCCGTGGACATTGAATTTGAATAAGCGCTATGAAGACCAGAATATTTGACATATTAGGCTTTGCCTTGGTTTCCCTCACCTTGCTGTCAGTTTCCTGCACCAGGGTGGAGGTCCCCGCAGTCCCTCAGCAGCCCGGCGAGGATGATCTTGTCGTTTGCCCCCGCGTGACCGTTTTCAAAGACCAGTATGTGGGCACCAAAGGCAACAAGACCTCAGACGAGCAGAGCATCAAAAGCAGCGTTCTGTACATATTTGATGGAAACGGACTCTGCGTCTATAAGCAGGATATGTCCGGAAGCGAAATTAAGGTGATTGACCGCGCTGAAATCAAGAGACTTCATCAGGGTGCCTCACTTGGCAACTGCACCATATTCAATGTCGCTAACATCACCGGTTTGCCTGCGATTGATGAAGGGCAGACTGGAGCAATGGCAACTCTGACTGAATATAT
Organism: Bacteroidales bacterium; assembly: GCA_021443515.1. Taxonomy (GTDB): domain Bacteria; phylum Bacteroidota; class Bacteroidia; order Bacteroidales; family UBA932; genus Cryptobacteroides. The sequence goes on along the minus strand of JABUTT010000044.1, from coordinate 7,397 downwards.
CTTTGACTTTTCAAGCCAGAATATCCTTACTCAGGTGCCTGAAGGTGGTCTTCCTATGATTGGCTCCCGTTCCGCTATCAATCTTAATCCCGATGACCCCAACAGGACCGTAGGGGCCGTGGATATAGAACTCTTCTGCCTCTATGCCAAGATTGTGATCAACCTCGGCGTAAACTGCACCCAGACAAATCCTAATGTACCTGAGTTCGAATTTGATTCCTATCAGGTAGTGGACATAGCGAAGAAAGTACCCGCCACCGAGCCTGCGGGAGAGAGTGCTTCACCGGAAGATGTGGTCAATGCCGGCTTCTCCAGTTCCGATGTCTTTGAGTGGGGCAACCCCTCAATTTCCGGCACAAAGAAGGTCACCGGTACTACCAACACTCTGAAGATAGTGTTCTACATTCCCGAGTACCGCTACAACAGCGAAGTGGCCTACAGTTCTGCCCTTCCTTCAGAATTCCTCAATGGGGGCTCTGTCAAGGGTGAGTTCCTGAAATTCTGCCAGAACTACAAGCCCAAGTTTGTGGGACAGAACGACCACGCAACATACGTAGAGCTCAAAGGCCGGTTCAAGGACCATCAGAGCCACGATTATACCTTGACCTACCATCTCTACCTCGGTCGCGACAACTGGCACGACTTCCAGGTTCGCCGCAACTACGAATACACCAACTCGCTCACCATCACCGGTGCAACCAACTCCAAAGATGCCCAGGAGGGCACTATCTCAGTTGACCACCGCGTTACCGTGGAAACTGCCGGTGATTACAGGGTTGCAATGGAGCGTGAAAGTATGCTCGACTCGCACATCGAGATTCGTCCTATCCGCATCGCTTTCGATCCGAATGTATATTCTTCGGCAATCGTGAACATTGCTCCGAATGTCGGCTCGGGCTGGGCAAAACTCGAGCGCAGACGCATCGGAGACGGTACAAATGGAGCAAAGGGTACAACCTACAATGCCCGCGGAAAAAGGCTCTTCTTCTGGGAAGACCTGCTCACAAATTCAACTTACGGCCTTTCCGAGTCAGTTACGGGCGTGGGTACAAGCTCAGGCACCGGCTACAGCACTGCCGCCGACGGATATTACGAGGACTGCGTATGGCTCTATGTGGATGAGAACGGCAATGCGGGCGCCGACACCTTCAGGGATGCCACACTCACAATCACTTTCAACCGCAAGGATGGCGGCAGCGACACAGAAACCTACACCATCCGCCAGTGGGATTTGCTGGTGGTTGAATATCCTGCACCATACGACCCAAGAACCACAACCACTACTCCTGCAAGCATTCCGCACTATATCGAGCGCTACGAGGAATACCTCCACGCCTTTGACTCGAAAGATGAATATACCGACCCTCAGCACGACTACACTGCTGCGGGAATGCCTTGGGGCCTGGTGTCATCATCCACAGACCAGATAAATTTGTCGTATGATTATAGGGCATTGTATCTGATTTCAGATTATGAATTTTCGAGGGATGCTATCAACAAATGTATAGACAACAACATTACTCCTAAGTGGTCGTCAAAATATGATTTCTACAGTGGAGATGCCGGTTCTGACATTCCTGCTGACGTTAGAAACCTCAAATATAATGGTCAGACCTTTACTGCCGAGATTATCACGGACTGCAACCACAACAGGGGAAACGGCTCTTTGAGTGGCAACATCTGGGTTTATCCTAATCCGGGAACAGAAATCTTGAATTCAAGCAGCAGTAACCATTGTCCTATCATAGATTTGGATACTAAGCCTAACAGCATATTCCAATATGTTCTGCAGAAGAACAAGGTAAGAGTTGATGGCAATTACTATAAAGTTAATCTTAATTGGTATGTTCCTTCAACCGATGAGATGGAAACCATAGTGATGGACAAATATGTGGTGTTCAGGGAGTTTCAGGATAATTTCTATTGGAGTTCACAACCATCAAACATCAAGTGCTATGTGTTTATGGAACCATTCTGGGGTGTTTTTGATGGTGGAGAAGGCTATTTCTTCCATGATAATATTTATCGTGCAAGAGCAACCAAAGTTTCTGCTACTGGAACTGTAACTCCAAGTGGACCGGCAAATATCTCCGAAAAATATCGGGTATATTATCATATATGGAGTCTTAGTGACAGAAGGTCAACTGGTTACTATCTTGACAATTACCAAACTCCTTGGCCTGACCCTCAGTTCGAAGCGGGAAACCTGCTGCGTGAAACAAACCATCGTGTCCGTGCAGCTTACGCACCTTCCTCCGCTCCAACCGTCTCCTTCAAGATGAACTAACATCTACACATACAAACAAAACAAAATCCCGCGGAGTGCGGGATTTTTTGTTTTGATTATGTAATCCTGATTCTATTCTGCTTCTTTGCAGCAGCGGACGTTGATTGCGAAACTGTCTTTGTAGGCTGAGCCTATGTGGATGGTGTCGTCGCCAAGAACGAAGTAGCGATAATAGGCTTTTTCGGAATTTTTCGGGTCCTCGGTTGAAGTCCAATAGGCCGCATATTGATAGGCTCCTTCAAAAGCGCCTCCATAGTAACAAGAAATGTCGTCCCATTGAAGTTTGCTATCTCCGATTTTCTCAATGCCGTTGCAATATCCGAGAGGGAAGGCGCAGAAAAGAGGTGAATCAGGAATTTTTATGTCCGGACGGAATTCCCAGAACCTGTCTCCGTTGAATTTGCCTTTCGTGAGGAAGGGCGCGGCGGCCTTAGCCCAATCCTTGCCTGTGGCGAGACCTGTGTTGCCGCTGAGAGTGACTGCAGCATTGAGCCAGTCCTCCTCTGAAGGAAGTCTCCATCCATCAGGACAAGCCTTGAGAGCGGCATCGTAGGTGTAGAAACCGCCGAAAAGTTCGGCTGTAGCCGGTTCGTTGCGGTAATGAGCCATCGCAAGAGTATCTGTCCCGTTAGTCAGGAAACCATTGTTCTGTTTGTACCAGACAAGTTTTCCGATTTGGGAAATGTAGTAAACATTATTGTCGCGAGGGTCAACGATGGCATTGTCTTCAAGCGGGTTTATGCCCGACTCTGTGATTGAGCAGTTATCTCCAAAACCGTCCTCAATGAGAACCACATTCACAGTGGAACTTGTTGTCGAATAGCCTGTGGCAAAAGCGTAGGCGGTGACTGTGTGTTTGGTGAGTTTTGCTTCCGAGAGGCTTCTCTTGTCCTCGCCTTCGCCAAAGAAGAAGGTGAAACTTCCGTCGCTCGTGAGAGTGTCTGCCTTGTTTATGGTCAGAGTCGTGTCGCCCTTATCGCCATTGTTGCTGTTGGGGCTGACCTTCCAGTAGTAGCCGATTCTCTTTTTTTCGGGATGTTTTACGCCCGTAGGAGTGTAGGTATATTCGGTGCCGACCTTCACGAAAACCCTCGACTTGAACGAGAGTGAACCGCTAAGGTATTTGGTATCCGTGGTTTCTTCTTTCTTTTTGCAACCGGCAAAGAGAACAACTGCCGACAAAACTACTATGATGATTCTTTTGAGATTCATGCGCTATAATTGAAATAATATGCAAATATGCTAAAAATAAAGCGAAATGCCCTATATTTGCGAGAGAAAATGAACAAAAGACAGGTAATATTTGTTTTGGGAGCCGTGGCGTTGACCGCCTTGGCCATCTTCTTTTTCTCTCTCAAGACCCGGTATGTCGCCATCAGCGGTTATGCCCAGGGAGGAAAATATACGGTAACCTTGTCTCTTCCCGACAGAAAAACAAAGCCTGAAAGCCTTAAAGCAGGGATTGACTCCGTGCTTATGAGGATAGACAAGTCGGTGTCGGGTTACAATCCTGCCTCACTGCTTTCCAAGTTCAACAATGGGGAAGAGTTTTCTCCCGACGATGTGTTCGAGGATATTTTCTCGGCTGCCTACAATTACTATAACTCCACCTCGGGTGCATTGAACTGCGCTGCGGGCGAACTTTTCAATATGTGGGGCTTCGGCTTCACATCAGGCTCCCTTCCGAGCGATGAGGATGTAAAAAAAGCGTTGGAAAGATGCGATATGGCCGCTGCGTATTCAGGTAAGGCTGAGGACCTGCCGGCAATGCCTGCGAGTGAGCGTATCAAACTCAATTTCAATGCAATAGCCCAAGGGTATTCGAGCGACGCTGTGGCCTCTTATCTTCGTTCGAAAGGTGTGAAAAATATGCTGGTCAACATAGGCGGAGAAATCTTCTATGACGGCCGCAACCCGAGCGGAAAAGCGTGGAGAATAGGTGTGGATAATCCGAAGGACGGAAACTTTGAGGAGGGCGCGGACGTGAAGGGAATTATAGACTGCCCCGAGAACTATCATGCAATCGTAACTTCGGGCAACTATCGCAAATACTACATAAAAGACGGCAGGAAATACTCTCATACGATTGACCCTCGCACGGGCTATCCTGTGACCCACGACCTGCTCAGCGCAACGATAATAGCTAAGACAGCACTGGATGCCGACGCCCTTGCAACTACCTGCATGGTTATTGGCTTCGAGCAGGCAAAAAAACTTATCGAGGAATCTCCCGACCTTGAAGGCTATCTCATCACCTCCACAAAGGTCTGGAATTCAGATGGTATCAAAATAATAAACGAGGAATAATAAGAAACATTATAATAAAATTCAAATAGCATCTAATATGACTTTTAAGGATATATGCCGGTCGGAAGTGTCCGGATGGAAAACCACAGAAATAATTTATCTTGTAGCACTTGCGACAATCCAACTTGCACTGTGCCTTTATATGGGGTACAGCCCCGCAAATACAATATGTTCAACGCTCGGAGTAATTTCGGTCGTGATTTCGGCAAAGGGAAAACTCTTGTACTTCCCGCTCTACCTCATCTATAGCATACTCTATGGCATAATTTCGTTTAAGGGAAGTTATTACGGACAGTCGATATTGTACCTTGCTCTCCTTGCCCCGATGTGCATTGTGGGGTGCAGAAACTGGTTTAAGAACTTCAATGTGAAGACCGGCGAAATCAACAAAAACTCGCTTTCCTGGAAGACCCGCATTCTCGGGGCTTTGGTTATTGCCGTGGTGATAGTCGGACTTTCATTCGTGCTGCGTCACTTTGGCGACAAACAGCCGATAGTCGATGCTTCAGCCACCATATTCGTGGTTTCAGCCTTTTTCCTGACGATGTTTAGATATATCGAAAACTGGTGGATATGGGTGGTTTCAAACACGGTGAACATCACTCTCTGGCTCATCGACAAGGATTATGCGATGGTCGTCATGTTCGCCATCTTCCTGCTCAACTCAATCGTTGCTCTTATTCGCTGGCAAAGAAATATGTAGGGGGTGCTTGGCAATATGCCTTGCTACAATGCTCTTTCGACGATTACTCCTTCAGAGTCCGTCTTGAATATCATAGGGAGAATGCTCAGGTCTATACTCTTGAGCATTCTCTTTTTTATTCTCCTGCTCTGCGCTTCGATGTTCACGAACACCGCTCGGTCTTTGTAGACGGCCAATTTTTCTTTGCAGGATGAGCAGGATGGGTCATAAAACATCACATACACGTCTTTGAGTTTTGAGAGTCTCTTGCAGCCGCCCTCTGTCTTTACCACGAAACGGGGGAGTTTTCCTCCGATGGGGCAGAGACTTCTTATTGAAGCGAAAAGGCGTGCGGGATTAACCACCTCGAGAGTGTCATTTGCCCCCGTCCATACATCCACTGCCAGCACATCTTCCACGCAAACGTCGAGAAGACCTTCGTAGGCTGCAGGACCTGTCCTTTGGAGCAGCCACTGCATCAGTCCCGCAGTCATCTGCTTGTAGGAAAGGGTGTCGATGCCTCCGGCTATGGTGCTTCTTCTCGCAGTGCTGCGAACCATTGCTATGTCCTGCCTCGTGAGAGTGTCGCCAATAGACGAGAAAACATAGTCGTAGAGTTCGAGCACAGGACTCAGGTCATAGTAAGGGTTGTTTGCAGCAAGTACGCTGTGGAGCAGGGTAGAGGCCGATTCCGCATCGAGCATTCTGCCCTCAATCCTGCCGTCGGGACCTACGAGAAACATCCTCGGAGTGCCCACTACGGCATATTTCATTTCCTTGTCGCTTGTGGAAGAAGGATCCCAGAGATGGGTGAAATTGCACTCGGGGAAATTCTCTTTCACGTATGCAGTCCACGCCTCGCGGTCGCTTCCTGTGTATATTGCATAAAAATCAGCTTCACTGAAATCTGTCTGAGCAATAATGGGACTCTCTTCCCTGCATTTCGAGCAGGATGTGTCGTAGAACCAAAGTATCACAGGCCTGCCGCCCGAAACTCCGCTGCCATTATCGCCTGAAACGCCCGAACCACCGCTGCCATTACCGCCTGAAACGCCTGAAACGCCCGAACCCGAACCATCGCTGCCATTGCCGCCCGAAGCCGTTGCTCCGCCGAACAATTCCACATAACTTCCGTCCATAGCCTCGAGAGCCAGACCAGGAGCCTTCGCACCTATCATGCTTGAGCGGTTGATTTCAGCCCACAGGCCCGCTGAAAGCAGAAAAACATCCTTCGACTTTGCTGCTCCTGCCATCCAGTGGTCATACACGTGAAGGGCCACGGCCTCATCTCCCATGACGGGAGACTCCTTGAACCAGGTGAAAACCGTCCTTGCAACGAGTGCCGAATCGCTTGTTGCCGCTGAGGCGTTCATAATGAAATCCACCTCTCCAATTTTTGTTTCAAGAGGGGATGTGGCAATAGCGCCGAGATATTCATACAGGCTTTTGAGGACTTTTTCCTGAGCCTGTTCGCCGGCCTGTGTGAGCGTTGCGCTAAGGCATAGTAGGAGTGTGATTGCGGTTCGTTTCATAATGTGGGGACAAAATTAGTGCTTTTTGAGCTAAAATCATTATTTTTGTAGGTTTATTGCATTAAAAGGCTTCAATGAAGAAGTTACTGTCGATTATATCGGTTTTGGTTTTTATCTCCTCCTGCAGTTCCACAAAGGTGCTGCACGATGGGCAGACCCGTCTTGTGGCAAACAAGGTGGTTGTGGAGGGAGATAAAAGGGATCCTTCGACCTCCAAATCGACAATTTCGAAATACATCTACCAAACTCCGCCCATATCTCTTTGGGGCTGGAACCCTTTGATTTGTGTGTATAACTGGACCACAAACGGCAAGACTAAGGGTTGGGACAAATTCGTGCAGACTATCGGAAGGGCTCCTACGGTCTACGATTCCACCAAGGTGGTCAAGAGTAACGAGAACATATCCAACCACCTGTTCTACAACGGCTTTTACAACAACAAGGTCACGAACAACGTAAAGACCGTTAAGAAAAATACTTGGGTGACTTATAATGTGACAACCGGCTCAAGGAGGAAGATAGACAAAATCGACTTTACCCTGCCTTCAGGAGGTACTTTTGCCACGGATTTCATCGCTTCCAGAAAGGA
>JABUTT010000173.1 GCA_021443515.1 Bacteroidales bacterium | reverse complement strand
AGCGCATCTGGTTTGGGACCAGAGGGTCCAGTGTTCGAGTCACTGTACCCCGACAAAAAAAGAGACAATCAATGCGATTGCCTCTTTTTTGTTTGTATTGCCCCTGTTGCTTCGGCGTTATTCTACTTGCTTTTTAGCAGGTTTTTCTGCCTTTGCAGGCGTTTTTTTTGCAGTGTCGTCTTTTTGCGTTTTCTTTGCCTCGTATGCGTCGAAAGCCTTGACTATCTTCGTCACGAGAGGATGGCGGACGATGTCTCCACTCCCAAAGCGAATAACCTTGACTCCATTGAGGTTTTCAACGAGTTTCACTCCCTTGAGCAGCCCGCTGTCTTCCTGGTGAGGAAGGTCCACCTGAGTGGCGTCTCCGGTGACAATGAATTTTGCCTCTCCACCCATTCTCGTGAGAAACATTTTGAGTTGTGAAAGGTTGGTGTTCTGGGCTTCGTCGAGGATGACGCAGGCACGGTCGAGAGTACGTCCCCTCATATAGGCGAGAGGTGCAATCTGGATGGTTCCGTCAGCGATGAAACCCTGGAGTTTTTTAGTCGGAATCATATCCTCGAGAGCATCGTACAGAGGCTGGAGATATGGGTCTAATTTTTCCTTCAAATCACCTGGCAGAAAACCCAGTCTCTCGCCCGCTTCAACGGCAGGACGAGTGAGAATTATCTTCTTGATTTCACGATTCTTAAGTGCTCTCACAGCAAGTGCGATTGCAACGTATGTCTTACCTGTTCCGGCAGGCCCGAGAGCGAAGATGAGATCGTTGTCGAAATAGGCCTTGACCATCTCTGCCTGATTGCGGTTACGGGCCTTTATCGGCTTGCCTTCGTTGGAGTAGAGAATGACGCTGTTTCCGTCAGTTTCAAAAATTTCCTTGACCTCGCTGCGGTCGAAAAGATCCTCCACGTCGTAAGGCGTTATGAAACTCTTGTGCATCCTCTTCTGAAGGAGTTCCCCGAACTTCTTTTCAAAGTCTGAAATAACCTGCTCCGAGGCGTCGATTATGATTTGATTTCCGCGGCTGATAACATCTGCAGAAGGAAAATATGAGCAGAAAGCTTCGAGGTTTCGGTTGTTGATTCCGAGGATGTCGATGGGGTCAAACCCCTCTATAAGTAAAGTCTTTTTAGGCATAATGGTCAATGTGATACAAAAGTAGTGATATTTTTTGTAAATTTGCCGGTTATGAATATGAAAACTCAAATAGCACGATTCATCCTTCCGGTAGTATTCATCTGCCTGCTTTCCGGTTGCGATTTCATAAGAAAGGTTGCAGGGCGTCCTACAAGTGCCGACTTGAACAAGGCGCGTGAAAACAAAATACAGTTGATAGCCAAAGAAAGGGCAAAGGCTGATTCGATTGCTGCAGAGCAACAAAGGCTTCAGGCGATTGCCGATTCAATAGTTGCTGTCCAAAAGGCCGACTCTGCCTACATCGCGGATAACAATGTGATAATTCGCGGGGCAAGTACCTTGGGACTGGATCAATTCCTTCCATATCCTTATTACATTTCTCTCGGCATCTTCCGCAACAAGCGAAATTCTGCGGCAAAAGTCTCTCAGGTCCGGAAGGCCGGATATGAGGTAACCATAGGAAGGAACGGTTATTGCGACTTTATTCTCATCTGCGGAAGAGAAACCCTCCATGATGTCCTCGAGGCATACAAAGAGGTGGTGCAGCAGAGTTTCTGCCCTGCAGATAAACTTATTTTTGAGTCAGATAAATAGGTCGGTTGATGAAAAGGTCGGTTTTCGTTACACTCTTTTTTATTGCATTTTCTTTCGTTGCGGGCGCACAATACGTGGGCAGTCAGATGTCTTACGAAACCCTTGATGACACTGAACTCGTAGCCTCAATGCGCTCCCACATCAACTACCTCTGCTCTCCTGTGCATAAAGGCAGAAAAGCCGGCAGTGATGGGGAAAGGGCGACGGCAGAGTACATCTATGACACCCTCAAGGGCTATGGAGTGGATATGATTTCTCCTTTCGGAGGAGATGCTTTCGGTATGAAAACCTCGTCGGGAGACACCCTCGTTTCACACAATGTCGTGGGCTTCATCGAGGGTTATGACTCCAAACTGAAAAATCATTACATAGTTGTGGGTGCGAGAATGGATAACCTCGGCCAGAACTCCATAATGGTGAACGGAGAGAAGAAGGTTCAGACCTATTGGGGAGCAAACGGCAACGCAAGCGGTATATCGATGCTGCTCGAACTTGCACGCAAGGCCCAGCAAAACCACATTCTCTTTGCACGCAGCGTCATTTTCGTGGCTTTCGGAGCGGGTATGGACGGTATGGCGGGAGCCTATTATTTCCTCAACCGCCAATTCTCGAGGGAACAGAAGAATATCGACCTGATGATTGACCTCGAAGCCCTCGGTACAGATGAAAATGCTTTCTATGCCTACACTTCGGCCAACGATGATGTGAATCACATAGTGAACACTCTTAACAACGAGGTCTTTCCGATGCGTCCAGAAATCTCCTATCACGAAATTTATCCTGCGGACTACAGGGTTTTCTATGCCGCAGGGATACCTTCGGTTCACTTTACCTCGGGCCGTTACCAGCAGCACAACACTCCAAAGGACACCCCGGACATTATAAACTACGACAAGATGGAGCAGGAAAGCGAGTATATTTACTGTTTCCTCGTCCACGTTGCAGGCCATATAGACGCCCCGTCGTTTGAAAAGGCTGCGGTGATTGAAAAACCGGACTATTCTAAGAAATCCGATGTGGTGTCTTATTTTGACACAAGCATAAGGCCATTGTTCGGCAATAGTCCAGACCCTGAAAAGTTCCTCCGCGAATGGGTATATTACTATCTCAAATATCCTCGTGAGGCTGTTGACCAGGGAATTCAGGGCAAGGTGACCGTAGGTTTTATTATCGAGAAAGACGGAAAAGTTTCCAATGTCCACATTGTCAAGGGCGTGGATCCACTGCTCGATGCCGAGGCGTTGAGATTGGTGGAAAGTTCTCCTGCGTGGAAAGCCGGAAGGCTCAACGGAGAGAAAGTTCGCACAGCAATGAGCATAGTTGTGGAATTCCGCCTTGAAAGCAACAAAAAATCCGCACGTTTCGGAATAAACGGCAAAATCATTGGCAAGAAAAGATAATTAACAGTTTCTAAGCAGAAATATGGAATACAATTTTAAGGAAATCGAGAAAAAATGGCAGACCTACTGGGCTGAGCACAAGGTTTATGCGGCCAAGGTAGATGAGTCTAAACCAAAATACTATGTTCTTGACATGTTCCCTTATCCGAGCGGTGCGGGACTTCACGTAGGACATCCTCTCGGCTACATCGCGAGCGACATTTTCTCTCGCTACAAGCGTCTTCAGGGTTTCAACGTGCTTCATCCTATGGGCTACGACTCTTTCGGTCTTCCTGCAGAGCAATATGCAATTCAGACGGGCCAGCACCCTGCGGTGACCACCGAGAAGAACATCGCCCGCTATCGCAGCCAGCTTGACAGAATCGGCTTCTCATACGATTGGGACAGGGAAATCCGCACTTGCGATCCCGACTATTACAAGTGGACGCAGTGGGCTTTTATCAAGATGTTCAACTGCTATTATGACTATGACATCGACAAGGCAAGTCCGATAGAAAACCTCATTTCAAAGTTTGAGGCGGGTGGAACAAAAGGAGTGAATGCAGCCTCTTCGAGTGACCTTGAATTTACAGCCGAAGAATGGAAGTCCTATACTGAAGGGCAGAAATCTGCTATTCTTATGGATTACCGCATAGCATATCAGGGCGAAACTTCCGTGAACTGGTGTCCTGCCCTTGGCACCGTACTCGCAAACGATGAGGTGAAGGAAGGAATTTCCGTGCGTGGAGGCTTCCCTGTTGAGCAGAAAAAGATGACACAGTGGCAGCTTCGTGTAAGCGCCTACGCAGAGCGTCTTCTCGCAGGTCTCGACAACCTCGACTGGACAGACTCCCTCAAGGATATGCAGCGAAACTGGATAGGCAAGAGTCAGGGTGCAGAAATGCATTTCAAGGCAGTTTGCGATGGCCAGGAGCACGATATGCTCATATTTACCACTCGTGCAGACACCGTATTCGGAGTGACATTTATGGTCCTTGCACCTGAAAGTCCGTGGACTGACATTCTCACTTCAAAGGCTCAGAAAGAGGCAGTTGAGGAGTACAAAAATGTGGTAAAGAAAAAGACCGAGCGTGAGAGAATAGCCGAGACGAGAAAGGTTACAGGTGTGTTCTCCGGGTCTTATGCCACAAACCCTCTTACAGGCAAGGAAGTACCTATCTACGTTTCGGAATATGTGCTTTCAACATACGGTACGGGAGCAATTATGGCTGTTCCGGCACACGACAGTCGCGACTATGCTTTTGCGAAGGCTTTCAATCTGCCAATCATTCCGCTTATCGAGGGCTGCGATGTTTCCGAAAGCAGTTTTGATGCGAAGGACGGCATAATGTGCAACTCCGGCTTCCTCAACGGACTTCCGGTGAAGAAGGCGATAACTGCGGCGATTGACTATGTGGAGTCGAAGGGCATTGGCAGACGTAAGGTGAACTACCGTCTGCGTGATGCGATTTTCAGCCGTCAGCGCTATTGGGGCGAGCCTTTCCCTATGTATTTCAAGGACGGAATCGCTTGTCCTCTTCCTGATGACAAACTTCCGCTTACCCTCCCTGAAATTGACGAATACAAGCCTACCGAAACAGGCGAACCACCTCTTGCAAGGGCAAAAGATTGGACTTACGGCGGCTATCCTCTCGAAAAGAGCACGATGCCGGGCTTTGCAGGCTCGAGCGCATATTATCTCCGCTATATGGATCCTCGCAACTCTGAGGCCCTCGTGAGCAAGGAGGCAAATGCCTACTGGCAGGATGTTGACCTCTACATTGGAGGTACGGAACACGCCACCGGCCACCTCATCTACTCCCGTTTCTGGAACAAGTTCCTCTATGACCTCGGCTATGTCTGCAAGGATGAACCTTTCCGCAAACTCATCAACCAGGGTATGATTCAGGGCCGCTCGAACTTCGTCTATCGTATCGTTGGCACGAATACCTTCGTTTCTTTCGGTCTCAAGGACAACTACAAAACCACCGAAATCCACGTGGACGTGAACATAGTCTATAACGACCGTCTCGACATAGAGGCTTTCAAGGCGTGGATGCCCGACTACCACAATGCCGAATTCATTCTTGAGGACGGCGAATACATCTGCGGCTGGGCAATAGAGAAGATGAGCAAGAGTATGTTCAATGTTGTCAATCCCGACCTTGTGTGCGACACTTACGGCGCAGACACGCTTCGTCTCTATGAAATGTTCCTCGGACCTCTCGAGCAGAGCAAGCCTTGGGACACCAAGGGTATAGACGGAGTGAACCGCTTCCTCAAGCGTCTCTGGAGAATGTTCTACGACAAGGACAACTGCCTTGTGACTGATGGCGAGCCTACTGCGGCTGAACTCAAGAGTCTCCACAAACTCATAGGCAAGGTATGTTCGGATATTGAAAACTTCTCTTTCAACACTTCTGTAAGCGCCTTTATGATTGCGGTGAATGAACTTTATGATTTGAAATGTTCAAAAGCTGCCATACTTGAGCCTTTGCTCATCCTCCTTTCTCCGTTTGCTCCTCACATTACCGAGGAACTCTATCATACGGCTCTCGGACGCGAAGGCAGCATCTCCGGTGCGAAACTTCCGGAATACATTGAGGCTTACACCATTGAGGATAATTGCACCTACGCCGTGTCGTTCAATGGCAAGACACGCTTCACCGTCGATCTTCCAAAATCTCTCGGAAAAGAGGAGGTTGAGGCTCGTGTGCGCGCTCTCGAGCAGACGGCAAAATACACTGACGGCCTTACTATCATCAAGGTTATCGTGGTCCCGGGCAAAATCGTGAATATAGTAGTAAAATAGTATATGCCAATCATTAAAACATCTTTAGCGCAGAGGATTCGTGAATACCTTGTGATGACACTCGGTGTCTTGGTGTTCGTAATCTCCTGGAATATCTTCATTCTGCCGAACAACCTCGTGGGTAGTGGCGTCAGCGGTCTGAGTTCGATTGTTTACTATGCCACCAACGGCAAGATAAATGTAGGTTACACCTATTTTGCAATCAACGTAATCCTGCTTCTCATTGCAATTAAGGTGCTCGGCAAACAGTTCGGAGGCAAGACGGTTTATGCCATTGTAACGGCCTCCATCCTGTTCCGTATTGCTCCCGAAATCATACCGCAGGACTTTGTGCAGGCAATTGCGGTGGCTAACGGAAAGATGATATCCACGATTATCGGTGCGGGCCTCGTGGGTGTGAGTATAGGACTTACAATGTCTGTGCAGGGCTCTACCGGAGGTACTGACATCATAGCCCTCATTGTCGCGAAATACAAGAACATTTCGCCGGGCAGAGTGGTGCTCCTTATTGATATTATAATAGTGACATCTTCGTTCTTCATTCCTATCTATAATCAGGACGGGACTTTGATGAACCTTACCGAAAGAGTGGCGACCGTAGTCTATGGTTACATTATGATTGTCATCATATCATTCACCCTCGACATGTATCTTTCGGGAACGAAGCAGAGTGTGCAGGTGTTTATTTTCTCGAAGAAATATGAAGAACTTGCAGATGCAATCACCAATGATCTTCATCGCGGCCTGACCGTTCTTCCGGGAAAGGGCTGGTACACAAAGCAGGAGAGCAACGTTCTTCTCGTGGTTACTCGCAAGGCTGATCTCAATATGCTCCTGAAATACATAAAGTATATCGACCCTCAGGCCTTCGTGTCAGTCGCCACCGTCATGGGCGTTTATGGACAGGGCTTTGATGCGATAAAGTTAAAGGCTGAAGCAAAGAAGAAAGAGGCATAGTTTTTTTTGTCCTCCGCCCATTGGGCTTGTCATTTTGCCCAAAGTTCTTGTCAAAATACACAATCCTCTGCATTTGCAGGGGATTTTTTTATATATTGCTTGCCAAATGGGAACTTGGTTCGTGGTATTGCTGGTCGTTTTGGTGATGGTGGTGTTGGTTAACATCATCCTCTGCTTGGTGGTCTTTGTGCTGTTGCCTCGTTCCGCAAGGCAGAAAATCCGTCTTCCGCGTCCAAGAAAACACCCCGAACCTCTGCCTGCCGTGTCTCAGTTCGACGAGAACGGCAACAGGATAGTACTCAAAGACATATATCGCAAAATTAACACGGCATTCTCTTGTGAACACCTTTATCTCAAGAGCGACATAACCTTGATTTCGCTCTCTCATGAAGTCGGAGCCAACAAGACATACGTTTCACAGGCGATAAGACTGTATTCGGGAATGAATTACAGTCAATATGTCAACAGTTGGAGAATATCACACGCGATGGAAACAATGTCCTCGGGGGAGGATGTTGCGGATGAGGATATGGCTTCGAGGTGTGGCTACAAGGCTTTGTCCACCTATATCTCGGCTTTCCAGTCTATCGCAGGAATAACGCCGAAAGAATGGCGGAAATTAAAAAAATCACTACCTTTGCCTACGCCTGAAAAATAGGCAGTTTCAAATTATGCGAGAGTTATATATAACCAATACGCTTTCTCACGAGAAAGAACTTTTCAAACCTTTGACTCCGGGCCACGTTGGACTCTATGTCTGCGGTCCGACCGTGTATGGCGACGCTCATCTCGGTCACGCTCGTCCGGGTATCACTTACGATGTGCTGACGAGGCTTCTTCGCAACCTCGGCTATAAGGTGCGTTATGTGCGCAACATCACTGATGTGGGCCACTTGGAACACGATGCTGACGAAGGCGAGGATAAAATCGCAAAGAAGGCGCGTCTCGAGGCTCTTGAGCCAATGGAGGTGGTGCAGAGATACACTCTCGCTTATCACGAGGCAATGCGCAGTCTGAATGTGCTTCCTCCTTCAATCGAGCCACACGCTTCAGGTCACATCATCGAGCAGATTGCGATTGTTCAGAAGATACTCGATGCGGGCTATGCCTACGAGAGCAACGGAAGCATATATTTCGATGTTCAGAAATACAATAAGGACCATCATTACGGAGTGCTTTCGGGCCGCAGTCTTGACGATACGCTTGAGGGAACGAGAAACCTTGACGGAAGTGACGACAAGAGGGCTCCTTACGACTTTGCGCTTTGGAAAAAAGCCCTCCCTGAGCATATTATGCGCTGGCCTTCTCCTTGGAGCGACGGTTTCCCCGGCTGGCATCTCGAATGCTCGGCAATGAGTGAAAAATATCTCGGAAAGGAGTTTGACATCCACGGAGGCGGAATAGACCTTCTATTCCCTCATCACGAGTGCGAAATTGCCCAGAATGTTGCTTCGAGAGGTTGTGGCGGCGTGCATTACTGGATGCACAACAATATGATAACCATTGAGGGTAAGAAAATGGGCAAGAGTCTCGGGAATTTCATAACTCTCGAGGAACTTTTCTCAGGTTCTCACGCCCTCCTTCAGCAGGCTTATTCGCCGATGACCATACGGTTCTTCATCCTTCAGGCACATTATCGCAGCACTCTCGACTTCAGCAATGAGGCTTTGATAGCGGCACAGAAGGGTCTCAAGAGGCTTGAAATAGCAGCTTCTGACATTTATAAAATGGCGGGAGCTTCGGCGGCTTTAGGTGTAGGCGGAGCTTCTTCGGTGGCTTGCTGTGCGGGATCCGGCGTTTCGGGCGGGGCCGGTGCTTCTGCAGGTTCCGAGGCAGTGCTTTCGGACCTTGCTTCAAAGGCTTCGGCAGAGGTTGCGGCAATAGTGAACAATGTCTATGAGGCTCTTTGCGACGACCTCAACACCCCTATTGCCCTCTCCCACATCTACGAGGCTGTACGTCTTATAAACATCGAGAAAGACCATAAATCAAATCTCACTCAGGCCGACAAGGATTGCCTTGCTTCATTGTTCAAAAATGTGGTTGAAGGTGTGCTCGGACTCCAACTCGATTCATCTTCTTCCGACAATTCCGCTGCACGCGTGGAAGGTCTTGTGGAGATGGTTCTGGAGCAGCGTCAGGCGGCAAAACAGGCGAAAGACTGGGCTACAAGCGATGCTATCCGCAATCGTCTTGCCTCTCTCGGAATCATAATCAAGGATACAAAGGACGGTACAATCTGGAATATCGAGTAGTCGGCTGGGAAAGTACCTCAGGAATAGAATGTCGGGAAATAGATTTGAGTAATGGAACTTTGGAGTAAAATCAAAAATTATATTGATACATCAAGTGGTCACGGCTTGGTGCCTTTCAGCATAATTATCACTGTTTCCTTCTTTCTCTACCTCTGTTTCGGCAATGGCAACAACCTGACAGATTTCTTTGCTGCAAGGGCTGAAATAAACAGGAATGAGCGTCAGATAGCCATCTATAGGGCAAAAATGAATGACCTTGGAGAGCGTCAAAAGGCCATCACATCCAATCCCGATTCCCTCGAAAAACTTGCCAGAGAAAAATATCATCTCTGCGCTCCGGACGAGGATATTTATATTATAAAATAATTCGTATATTTGCAGTCCTTTCCGGTAAATTCATTTGCCGAAAGGATAAACATAAAGGCGGGCGTGTTGTAATTGGTAGCCAAGCCAGACTTAGGATCTGGTGCCTCGTGCGTATG
>JABUTT010000023.1 GCA_021443515.1 Bacteroidales bacterium | reverse complement strand
CTCAAATATCTCTCGAAAGAGAACATACTCCTGCCCGACTCCCCCAGCGGCATCATCCTTCTCACCTATCGGAATCTGCCTCTCGGATTCTGCAAAAACCTCGGAAACAGAGTGAATAATCTCTATCCCAAGAACTTTGCAATCAGGGTAAATCTTTCTTGATGTTTCAAAGCCGATACTGCACTTAAGTAGAAATTTCTCATTTTTCCTTTGCAGTTTAATTTTTTATTCATAACTTTGCAACCTAAATGTTTTTCATGGTGCTTTGGCCGAGTGGTTAGGCTCAGGTCTGCAAAACCTGCTACAGCAGTTCGATTCTGCTAGGCACCTCACTTTTAAGTTCTTTAAAAGTTTTAGTTATTAGTTTTTAGTGTTATTAATTATGTGGTTAGTATGAAAGTCTCCTGTGACAGGACGCTTTCATTTTTTTTTGTTATCTTTGTGACTTAGAACCACGAGAACCGATGAAACATTTTGCACTGAAACGTGAAAAAGGCCTTTTGAGCGAAGGTATTACAAAAGACGTTCTTCATCTCTACGAACGCATTCCCGTAAACATTTCCGAAACCGAGAACGAGGCTTCCCAGCGAGTTGCCTCACGAATCATCGAGAAAATCAACGAAAAAGGAGGGCAATTCAAAATCGGCTTCTCTGCCGGCACGTCCCCTGTCGCCATATTGAATAAATTATATGAGGCCTACAAAAATGGCGAGGTGTCATTCAAAAATGTGGTTTTCATAGGTTCGGATGAATTTTATCCATATTCCTCGATTCATTCAAGAATGGCCTTTCTTCGCAAATTCGTCGAGAAAGTTGACCTGAAAAAAGAGAATATCTTCCTCCCAGACGCAAACACCCCAATCGACAAGATAGACAAGTATTGCCTTGACCTTGATGAAGTAGCAAGGGAATGCGATATGTGGATTATGGGCATCGGAGAACAGGGGCAGATTGCATTCAATGAAGCCGGAACATCCGCAAAGAGCAAGACCAGAACAGTGCTTCTTTCCTACCTTTCACGCAAACGTCAGGCAAGATATTTCGGTGGCGAACTCAACGCGACTCCGGAAAACGCAATAAGCGTAGGTATTTCGACCATACTCTCTGCAAAAGAAATCTGCCTTCTCGCCTGGGGTGAAGACAAGGCAGACATCGTTCGCAGCCTCACAGAAGACGAACCCACATCGATCCATCCCGCTTCCCTTCTCCAGCGACACGACAAAATCCGTTTTTACACCGACAAGGATGCAAGCAGCAAGATAATCCGCGTGGTTTCCCCTTGGCTCGTGGGCCACTGCGAATGGACAGACCGACTCATGAGAATCGCAGTTGTATGGCTCTCACAGAAGGTCAACAAACCTGTGCTGAAACTCACCCATCAGGACTATCTTGAGAACTCACTCGGAGAACTTCTCCATTGCAAAGGTGCATATTACGACATCAACATACGCGTATTCAACGACCTCCAGCACACAATCACGGGCTGGCCGGGAGGCAAACCCAACGCCGATGACAGCACTCGTCCGGTTCCGAGCCTGCCCGAAAAGAAGAATGTGATTATATTCTCCCCTCATCCTGATGACGATGTTATCTCTATGGGAGGTACTCTGATACGCTTGAGCGACCATGGTCACAATGTTCACGTGGCATACGAGACTTCGGGCAACTTTGCAGTCCACGATGATGTTGTAGTGCAACAACTTGACGCAGCAAGGGAACTTGGTCTCACCACCGTCGAACATGTTCAGCACGTCAAGCAGCTCATCGCTTCAAAGAAACCGGGAGAAGCCGAGCCTCGCGAACTGCTCGACCTTAAAGGTTCAATCAGACGCTCTGAGGCAAAGGCAGCCCTTCGAAGCACAGGCATGGACGACAAGAGAGCCCACTTCCTTAACCTGCCATTCTATGAGACAGGCGGAGTGAAAAAGAACCCGTCAACGCAGGCTGACATAGACATCGTAAAGGCTCTTCTTCAGGAAATCGAGCCTGACCAGATTTATATGGCAGGAGACCTTGCAGACCCTCACGGAACCCACAGAGTATGTACGGAGACTGTACTTGCTGCTCTCGAACAACTCCAGGATGAGCCTTGGATGAAGACTTGTCACGGCTGGCTCTACAGAGGCGCATGGATGGAATGGGAGCCGGGCGTGGTCGATATGGCAGTCCCTCTAAGCCCGAGCGAACTCATACGCAAGCGCCATGCAATCTTCCGTCACGTTTCCCAGAAAGACATCGTACCTTTCCCGGGAGATGACTCGAGAGAATTCTGGCAGAGGGCCGAAGACCGCACTCAGAACACAGCAAAACTCTATGACTCTCTCGGTATGGCAGAGTATCAAGCAATCGAACTTTTCGTAAAACTTTTCTAAACAAAATAACAATGAGAGTATTAATCCACAAAGACCAGCAGGCAGCAGCAAAATGGGTTGCCGAGTACATCGTGAAAGCCATTAAGGCAAAAGCCGAAAAAACCGACAAACCTTTCGTTCTCGGACTTCCTACAGGCTCAACCCCTGAGGGCACATATTCTGAACTTGTCAAACTTTACAAGGCAGGCAAGGTATCATTCAAGAACGTTATAACATTCAATATGGATGAATATGTGGGCCTTCCCGAGTCTCATCCGGAGAGTTACCACAGTTTTATGGCCCGTCACTTCTTCGACCATGTTGACGTACCAAAAGAAAACATAAACATCCTCAACGGCAACGCATCCGACCTTGAAGCTGAGTGCGCAAACTATGAAGCAAAAATCGTAAAGGCAGGCGGCATCGACCTCTTCCTCGGCGGCATAGGCGAAGACGGCCACCTCGCATTCAACGAGCCTTTCTCGTCTCTCGCTTCACGCACAAGAGTCAAGACTCTCACCTACGACACCAGGGTGGTAAACTCACGTTTCTTCGACAACGACATCAACCAGGTTCCCGAGTGTGCAATGAGCGTAGGCGTAGGCACTGTGCTTGACGCCAAAGAAGTTATCGTAGAGGCATTCGGCCACAAGAAGGCACGTGCTCTTGCAGCCGCAATTGAAGGTCCTGTATGCCAGAATTGCACAGTATCCGCTCTCCAAATGCACCCTCACGCAATCATCGCCTGCGACGAATTTGCAGCAGACGAAATCAAGGTGTCAACCTATCGCTATTTCAAGGATATAGAAAAAACCAATATCTAAGAACACTCTTCGATAAGCCTCACTGCATCCTCATAAGGATAGCCTCGTGATAGAGCAAAACGAAGAAGTTTCAACCTCCATTGAGGGTCGTCTTTCAAAGCCTTGTGCTTGGTCGAGATGACCTTCAATGCTTTTTTATGCGCTGCACCCGAGGAGAACGCCCCTTCGATAGCCAAAGCAATTATCTCGGCAGGAACGCCCTGCAAAGAAAGATTGGTCTTGATTTTTAGTGGTCCCCAACCGTTGATTTCAGCCTTTTCCCTTGCATAGGCTGAGGCATAGCGTGCATCGGATATGAAGCCTTCCTTTACCAAGGTGGAAACGATTTCGGCAGCCTTTGCCTCCATTTCGGGAGTTGTCGGGAGAGGATAGCCGGAAGGAGACTTACCTGCAAGGGTTGTGCATATTTTTTTATATACAGCAGCCGAGCAATACTCTCTTCGAGAGCACAACCTCATATAGTGGTCAAGCAACGCCTTGTCAGAACTCATAGCCTACGCCGAAGTAAACGCCAACTCGTTTGTCGAATGAATTATAATGGACATTGAACACGCAAGGGCCGATGATGGAATCGTATGCCGCCTCAATGCCCGCGCCCCAGATGAATGGTTGTGAATTCTGGAAGAATGTGTCAAAGGAATGTGCCGTGCGGGCGATATTGCCCACTGCTGAAACATAAACATCTTTCACAGGCTCATATCTCAAAGAGAGAGAACCGGCCGATAGCATATTGTCTTGAGGAATGACGGTATTTATGCTCATGAACTGAATCTGCTGCTCAAAATATCTTCCTGCCATACTTCCACCGAGCATATTCCTGTCAAGAGCAATAGGCTCATTCCCAAAGAGGAAACGATTGTAAAGGTTAGGAATGAGAGCCACCTGCTTATGCAAAGGAATCACACCTCCGATATTGAACACGAGGGCGTGATAATTTGTCTTGTTTACGCCTGTGACTACGTTCCAATGATATTTCAAATCGACTGAAAGACCCTTATGAGCATAGTACTTGTCGTCTTTCGAATTGAACAACAACTCCGCAAAAGGTCCGAAGCGGTTGACCTGAGTCGGGAAATCGGTCACAAAATCGACTGAAGGCTGATACCTTCTCACGTCATAATAAGTATTGAAGACACCTGCCTTGAAGTCGAACATGGAAAGGCGGGCATTTGAAAGATAGGCCTTTGCCTCGGCTCCGAAATAACTCAACTCGAGCAAGTTAAGGTTGTTTGCAAAGACATCGGTATTTGTGTAACGACAGGAAGCGGACACATTGATAGTTGGGAATTTGGCAAAGGCATAAGAATATCTCAAATCTGCCTTGGGATTTATACTTGCCTTAGCGGTGAAATCGAGTTTACTGCCTGTGAGCTTATGATAGTTGAGTCCAAAGTGCAAACCGACCGAGAAAACGTCCTCCGTATCGAAGCGAACGGCGACGCCAAGCTGATGAAGAGGGCCGGGAACACATTTAATAATGAGACGGAAAGGCTCTTCAGCCCCCTGAATTATGTAACTCACCGACTCGTATGTATTCAACGCGACAATGGAGGAAATAAGTTTGTCGATGTCTGCTTTGGACACCGGTTCGGAGAGTTTCTTTCTGAAATTCTTCATTCCGACACGATGCTCAACTACTTCAAGTTCCTTTGCATCCAATCCGGTTATCTCTACGTCGGAGATTTTGACCGGGGTTGTAAAGAGGTTGATTGCCTTCTTTTTAATAATTTTTCGAGAACCTCCGATTACTATGGCAAGGGAATCGAGTTCGCCCTCCTGCGCCTTCATGGCATCGTAACCGATTGAGATCAACTTCTTTATTGCTTCATCCGTAAAAGACAGAGGACCGAAGTCATACACATCTGGATTGCAGAAGAAGTCTACAAGCTGCGTATTCTTCTCAAGCGAAGCCATATCGGTTGTACACATATACTGCGTGGCTACATCGAGCACATTTACGATGTCATCGGGAACATTCTTTCCTTTCGAGCCGACATAGAGTGAAATGATATAGTCCGCTCCCATATCCTTCGCCAGGGAAACAGGGAAATTATCCATAAAGCCGCCGTCAATAAGCACCTTGTCCTCTATTTTAACGGGAGCGAACACCCCCGGAATACTCATCGTGGAACGCATTGCCACATTGATATTGCCTTCATGGAAGACTTTCAGATGATTGGATAAAAGGTCAAGTGCCACAGTGGCGTATGGTACTTCCATATCGAAGAAATCGGTCTCATACTCGTAGCCCACCGACAGAGCTGAGAAAAGGTTCTGGGCATTGTATCCCTGGGCAAGGCCTGAAGGTAGGCCCTTCATAAAACCGGATTGTTTCTCGCCACTTGGAGATATCCCCGGGGTCTTGTAGATTGGCAGGGAGATATTATAACTGTCTTTGTATGTTCTATCCTGATGTGAAAGTATTCTTCTCGGAATCTTGTCGGTCATAATTTCCATCCAGTCGAGGTATGGAAGCGTTTTCTCAAGTTCCTCCATATCGTAACCCATAGAATAAAGACCGCCCATAAGACCGCCAATAGAGCAGCCTATAACCATATCAATCGGGATATTTTTCTCCTGCAGGATTTTCATCGCTCCGATGTATGCAAAGCCTTTGGCTCCGCCGCCACTGAGCACAAGCGCCACTGTGGGACGCTTCTCTCCCCTGCGGACGCTATCCATCCTTTCGTTGATTTTTCGCAAGGCGGCGGAGTCTGCCGCTGTATAGTGGTAGTTATATCGTGGAAGAAGGGATTTGGCATCATCGCCCCACACCCTGCCCATTGAAATAATCAATATAAATAGTATGGATAGTAGTCTTTTCATAGGAAAATGTTTAACAATAGTTCAAACCTACACGTAGGCCTTTACATCCTCGGCTCTGACTGCATCCTTGCAAAGAATAAGCAGTCGTTCAACCACATTGCGAAGTTCCCTCACATTACCTGTCCAAGACCTGTCGCCAAGTTGCTTTATTGCCTCGGGAGAGAATTTTAGAGGCTTGAGACCTGCCTCGCTGCAAATTTGCTCCACAAAATAATCTATGAGGGCAGGAATATCCTCCTTACGCTCATCAAGAGAAGGAACCTTTATTACGATGACGCTGAGACGATGGTAAAGGTCCTCACGGAAGTTGCCCTTTGCGATTTCTGCCACAAGATCCTTGTTCGTGGCGGCAATCACCCTGACATCCGTGTTTATGTCCTTGTCGCCGCCCACTCTCGTAAACTTCTTTTCCTGAAGCACTCGAAGCATCTTTGCCTGTGCAGGAAGGCTCATATCGCCGATTTCATCGAGAAAGAGAGTGCCACCCTCTGCCTGTTCGAACTTGCCCTTATGCTGCTTGATGGCCGATGTGAACGAGCCCTTCTCGTGACCGAAAAGTTCGCTCTCGATAAGTTCCGAAGGTATGGCAGCACAGTTCACCTCAATGTAAGGCATAGCGCTTCTCGGGCTTTTCTGATGGAGGTTTCTCGCAACCAGTTCCTTGCCCGTACCGTTTGCTCCGAAGATGAAAACCCTCGCATCAGTGGGAGCCACTTTCTCTATCATATCCTTTACCTGCTGCATTGCAGGGCTGTCTCCAACCATATCCGCGCCATAAACCTTCTTTTTCAAAGCCTTGGTCTGGGTTACGAGAGAAGTCCTTTCGGTGGCATTCTTTATTGTAATCAGTATGCGGTTAAGATCGAGAGGCTTCTGCACAAAGTCAAAGGCTCCGTTCTTGATGCAATCCACAGCCACCTCTATATCTGCGTGGCCGGAAATCATAACTATCGCCGAATCAATACCTTCTGCAACCAGTTTCTTAAGGACTTCAACGCCGTCGATACCGGGCATCTTGATGTCGCAGAAAATAACGTCGAAGCGGTCTTTAAGCGCTGCCTCAATACCCTGTTTACCATCCTCGCAGGCTTCTACATAGAAACCTTCTTCTTCAAGAATCTCGCTCAAAGAATTGCGTATGCTGCGCTCATCATCAATAATTAAAATCTTCATAGGTTTCCCAAAAATCTTATTGTTACAAATTTAACATTTTTTCTATAACTTTGTCTTCTAATCACGAATGCTGATGGATATTAAGAAAATCATTATCGCCATTGACGGTTATTCTTCCACCGGAAAAAGTTCTTTCGCAAAACTCATTGCAAAGAAATACGGACTCACATACCTTGATTCGGGGGCAATGTACCGAGGAGTGACTCTCCACGCAATAGAAAAAGGCTTCATCACCCCAAGCGCCGAGATTGACTTTGACGCTCTCAAGGAGTCTCTCAAAGGTCTCGACATACATTTTGAAGTGGCGCAGGACGGCTCCAGCCAGACCTATATGGGGCCAAGGAACATCGACAGGGAAATCCGCAGCCTCCAGGTTGCAAACCTCGTAAGTCCCATTGCCACAGTGGGTTTCGTGCGCGATTATGTAAATGACCTTCTCCATCTTTTCGGCATCGCAGGCGGCATCGTTATGGACGGAAGAGACATTGGCACTACTGTCTATCCAAATGCAGACCTCAAGATATTTATGACCGCATCGGCTGAGGTTCGTGCAGAAAGACGCTTCAAGGAAATGAAGGCAAAGGGCGAAAACCCGACGATGGCAGAAGTTCTCGACAATATCAAGACAAGAGACCATATAGATTCCACAAGGGAGGTCTCCCCTCTCACTCAGGCTCCTGACGCCATAGTCCTCGACAACTCCTATATGACATTCGAGCAGCAGATGGAGTGGGTGGATGAGAAAATAAAGGCTCTCTAAACATCATCCCCAAAGTGCATTATGTATAAGGTCATCATAGATTCCTCTTCAGGCTTTTGCGCGGGGGTAATTCGCGCCATACACAGTGCAGAAGACTATCTTGGCAGCCACAGCAAGCTCCACGCTCTCGGCGAACTTGTCCACAATTCGATAGAAATGGATCGTCTAAGGGCTCTCGGACTGGAAACCGTTGATCTTGAGGGAGCGAAAAAGGCTGACTGCGTGCTTATCAGAGCCCACGGAGAGCCGCCTTCCACATATCAGGCTCTCGAAGGCAAGGACATAATAGACTGCACCTGCCCCGTAGTTCTCAAAAATGAGAAAGATATATGCAAGGCATACGAAAAAGGGAGCGGAATAGTGATATTCGGCAAGAAGGGACATCCGGAAGTAATTGCGCTCGCAGGACAAACTCTCGAGAGTGCAGTCATAATCGAGAATCCCACTGAGCCGCTATCCTGGAACGGAGTGGTGCCTGAAGAAAAGATAATAAGACTATTCGACTCCCCGGTAATTGAAGTTTTTTCCCAGACCACAAAAGACCCTGAAGATTACGCCAAACTCGGAAACATTCTCCGCTTTATCTTCGAAGACCGCAAAGTCATCATCCACAACACCATCTGCAAGACAGTCAGTTCACGATTTGAGCATCTTACAGCCTTCGCCACAAGCAACGACTGCATACTTTTCGTGGCAGGAAAAGACAGTTCAAACGGGAAAGTTCTATTCAACCATTGCAAGGCGGCGAACCCCAACACCATATTCATCTCAAGCCCTGAAGATGTCACGGAAGGTATAATCCCGAAAGGAGTCTTAACGGTAGGTATTTGCGGAGCCACATCAACTCCCAAATGGCTTCTCGAAGATGTGGCAGAGAAAGTAAGTTCAATACAAAAATAAATCCCGAAAGTTTAACTCTCGGGATTTATTTTATTCAAATCTGTTACTTATTCTTTTTCTTGAACAGGGCGGACAGGCATACCACGAAAACGAGCCTCACCGCTGCAAATGTGTTGCGTTGCGCTACCATACAAGTAGGGAATAGTACGAGGAGCGGTCGGATCTAATGAAGATGACCAATAGAGAGTGAAGTTACCGGATGAACCAAATGGTACACCTGTACCAAGATTAACTCCCGCTGCAGGAAGGAAGATGGAATTGCCTTCGAAACCTGCAACCTTGCTGGTGATCAGGTAACCATTGATATCATTACCCTCTGAATCCTGTTTAGTTGTCCAAGTCCAATCGCATTTTGTATCATCAACAATTTCAGCACATTCTTCGATTGTAGGAGTACGCCATTCTGGGCCACAAACGGCTGTGGCTGCATCATCTGCTGCCTCAAGGATGCTCAGACCATCTGTACCGGTGTACTTTGTCCAGTTCGAGGCTGAATCGGCCCACTTATAAGTCGTAATGGAATATTCTGCTTTTTCTTCAGTCTCACCCCATGCGAAATACATACCATAGTCGGTATCACTTGTAGCGCCAACATTACACTTTGCCCAAAGTACGCTGAGACCAAGGTCCACATAGTCTGTCTCAGGTTCTGGTTCCGGCTGTGGAACAAGGCTCTTGATGGCTTCGATGATATCAGTGTAATCTGCGCCTGCCAGAATTGCCAATCTGAGTTCTTCGAGTTTGTTGATAAGGTTAGTGTCATCATAGCCTGCGTCAACAAGAAGGCCGATAGCAGCCTCGATGTCTGCGAGTTTGTTGGTTATTGCGGTGTCGCTT
>JABUTT010000075.1 GCA_021443515.1 Bacteroidales bacterium | reverse complement strand
GATGGAGATACAAAGCACGAGTCAATCCACTTATCAATCCTAAAGGCAATAAAAGAATCTAAAGGAATACTTCCACCTTTGCGAGTAGAAGATTTTAATAGAATTGTTGATTGGGCGGAGAAGTTAGTAAAGTCAGATACTGAAGAAAAAGCAAAGCAGGTTTGCACTGAGTTGATGAAAGAAAGAAATGGTCATTTGTCAAGCCGTTATAATAAGGTATGGAATGGCTTTAACGGGAAATCAGGATGTGATTTACTTCTGTTTTCATGTAGTGAATATGTAAATAATGTTTTTAATTCATACGATTTATCTTCTCCTGAATGGAAAGAACAGAATAGACCTTGGGATTATGACCATATTCTGCCCCAAAATTGGTATAAAGGGCATACTCAAGGCTTGCATTTAGATAGCGAACATAGAAAATACGTTGATTTAGTTGGAAGTTTCCTTTGGTCAATAGGTAATTCATGCCCGATACCGTTCAGTATAAACAGAGAAAAGCAAGAAGACGCTCCTGGGGAAAGCTACCCGAATCACCTGAATTATATTAAAGGGAGAAGTGCATCTGAGGATTTGTTGATAGACTCCGAGAAAGTTGGTAATTACAAGAATAACGGAAAGATTGATCGGTCAATCAATGATATGGGTAATTCTTTTATTCTTACAACAGCAGAGAGAATCCGAAGAATATATGAGAAATGGTATAACGAGTGTAAAATAGAGATATTTAACTCTTCGGACGAAATTATTAAGGAATTAAAGAAGGATAGAAGATTCGCACTTCTTACCAACGTAAAAAAAATACTTGGAGAGCAGGCTTCTATTTACTATACATCTTCAAATGGAAGACAGTACCAGATTACTCATAATTTGGAATGGAATCTTGCTAATAATGGATGGGTGTCGTGTGGAATAATTACCGAATCTTCAAAATTTGCTGCTGTGGCTACTGACGGGAAAACAATAGAGGTAGGATTGCGTAGATTACCCAATGAGAATTCTATTAATGGGGAGAATGACTGGTATTATAAGGATAAAGATGGTAAAGAGATTCTTTATCGAGACTTTAAGTTTGATGATAATAATAATATGGTTAACATTGCAGAAGGAATCTCCCAAAGAATATTAGAATATATCCACTAATTCTGCCCCCAAACCACTAACTACACCATTCCCACCAAATACGACTACATATTCCTATCAGGATTCGATCAGTAACGAGTAGACCTATTTTAAGAAAGGCAGAACCGGCATCATAATTTGACAAGAATTTCTTGTCTTACGTAGATAACTTATGATAATAAAAACTTGTCATAAGTTATTTTGCTTCAAATATATAGCACTAAAATATATTTGCAAGTCGTGATTTTAATCAATATCTTTGTTGGTATGAATTTACGATTAAGAATTCGTAAAAACATTTGTTATTAGCAACATTTTTGTTACTTTTGCGATGAAAACTTCTGAACTGATAAAGTTATTGAGTAAGAGTGGGTGTTATATCGTTAGGCATGGAAGTAATCATGATATATGGTATAGCCCAATTACGAGGATAATGTTCCCGATCCCAAGACATGGAAGCAGAGAAATACCTCGAAAGACATTAAACAGTATTAAAAGACAAGCAGGATTGTAAATCTTATGGAAACATTTAATCTTACAGCAGTTGTAGAGTGCAATAGGAAAGGGGAGTTCTCGATATTCTCAAAGGAGAACATTTGTGATTGTGCGATAGGCGGGTATGGTCGTACTTTGGAGGAAGCGCAAGAGGATTTCAAAAAGTGCTTGAACGAGATGAAAGAGTTGTCGCACGCAAACATCAACTCCTGGCCTGAGAAGGTGGAAGTTCACTATATCTATGAGGCCAGTGCCATATTTACGATACTTGATACGATAAATGTATCGAGATTTGCGAAGTTTGCGGGAATAAATGCTTCTAAACTGCGTGCGTATAGTCGTGGAGTATGCAAGCCCTCAAAACCGACTAAAGCCAAGATTGAGGTCGCTCTTCACAATCTGAGCAGGACTCTCGCTGCAATTTCCCTATCGTAAGTTTCTCTTTTGATTGCAGAAATTCATTCCTGCAAACAACAACCCTTGGCCTACGAGGATTACAGTTCGGTATGTCCGGTAAATTCACTATCTTTGCAGAGATATGGCAGATTCGAATTTTATTGATTATGTGAAGATATTCTGTGCTTCCGGAGACGGGGGGCACGGTTCGACTCATTTTCGCAGGGAAAAATATATTCCAAAGGGTGGTCCGGATGGGGGAGACGGAGGAAGGGGTGGCAACATCATCCTTCGTGCGAACAAGCAGTTCTGGACGCTGATTCACCTGAAATACCGCAAGCATGTGAGGGCAGAGAAGGGTGAAAGTGGCAGCGGAGCTCTGCGTAAGGGCAAGGACGGAGAGGATGTGATTCTCGATGTTCCCGTTGGAACTGTAGTAAAGGATGCGGAGACTGAGGAGGTGCTTTTCGACCTCACTGAGGACGGAGAGCAGAAGATTCTCTGCAAGGGAGGACGTGGCGGTCTGGGCAACGACAATTTCAAGTCGGCGACCAATCAGACTCCTTATTACTCGCAGGAGGGTGAGAAGGGCGTTGAAGGCTGGTTCATTCTTGAACTCAAGGTGCTCGCCGATGTTGGCCTTGTGGGCTTTCCGAATGCCGGCAAGAGCACTTTGCTTTCGGTTGTGAGCGCTGCAAAGCCTAAAATTGCCGATTATCCTTTCACTACTCTCGAGCCGCAACTCGGCATCGTACCTTACTACAACGATCAGAGTTTCGTTATGGCGGACATTCCGGGAATTATCGAGGGAGCGTCTGAAGGTCGAGGTCTCGGCTACAGGTTCCTGCGTCATATCGAGCGTAATTCGGTGCTTCTGTTTATGGTGCCTGCGACTTCTGAATCCATAAGCGCGGACTACAAGACTCTGCTCAACGAACTGAAGCAGTACAATCCCGAACTTCTCGTGAAGGAGAGGGTTCTTGCCGTAACCAAGTGCGACTGCATACCTGAAGCAGACCTTTCGAAAATTCGCCGTCGCTGCCCGAAGAACATTACTTCAGTGCTTATCTCTTCGCTCAGCGGAATGGGCCTGGAGGAACTTAAGGACGTGCTTTTCGAGAAAATTAACGAAGAAATATGATAGATTGGCTGAATAATCTCGATCACGCTTGGACGCTTGCAATAAATTCTGTCGGGGCCGCAGGAGGACTCGATGGCGTTGCCCGTTTTTTCAGCAAGGTTCAGGTCTGGTATCCTCTGTATGCCGTCGTTTTGGCCCTGATCTACTGGCGAATCGGATGGAAGAAGGGAATTGTCGCCACTCTTGCCCTCGTACTTTGTGTCTTGGGCTGTGACCAAGGGGCTAATTTCTTCAAGGATGTGGTTTTTATGAGGCTCAGGCCTTGTTTTGACGAGTGGATGATTGCTAATGGGGTTCACGTTATCGACCACTATCCTGACGGCTATTTCTATGGATTTTTTTCTGGTCACGCCAGCAACTGCTTCGGTTTTGCCCTGCTTTCTTCGCTTCTTCTTTCGCAAGACAAGAGGGTGAATTATTGGTGGTACAAGGTAGTGATCTTCATTTGGGCCGCTTTGGTCGCCCTGAGCCGCATAATCTGTGGCAAGCACTTCCTCGGAGACATCCTCGTGGGCGCAATTTTCGGCCTCGCAGTGGCTTATATCATATTTTTGCTATATAAGTTTGTCTGCAAAAAACTTGCGATATAAATTCGTCTGCAAAAAGAAATAATTTTCTTTCATTTGCTTTCGCAATGAGGGAATTATTCTATATCTTTGCCCTGTCGAAAGGTAAATAACGGAACTGACCGATGCACTAACTATGCGCCGGTCGTTTTTTATTTTTATAATGTTGCTTCAGAGCCTCGCGTCGGGGGCTCAGGAGAGAATGAGCCCGGAGGAGGCTATGATGGTTATAGCGGGGCTTGGCGATGTGGAGGATCTCTCGCAGGCAGGTCTTGACGCCGAGGAATTCGAAAGGTGGAGCCATCATCCCCTTAGGCTCAATGAGTGCAGCAAGTCAAAACTTCTTTCTTCGGGCCTGTTTTCTGTGTTTCAGGTCGCAGCCATTATGGATTACCGTCAGCGCTGCGGGGATATTTATTCCTGGCTCGAAATGCAGTCTCTTGGCGTTTTTACGCAGGAATATATCGAGGCGCTTAAATGTTTTGTGAGCCTTGAAAGCGAAAAGGCAATAGGTGAGAAACCTCAAAAGTTCCGGATAAACAACCTCTTGCAGGCAAAGGCGGCCTATTCTTCCAAGATATTTTCATACGCCGTGAAGGACAATCTCGAGCTCGGGGAGTGGGCGGCAGTGAATCTTGCGGTGAAAAACAATGTGGTGAAGGGGAGTGTTAGCGGCGGTATTGAGAGGGTGAGGCTCACAGCAGGGGACTATTATATTCGCTTCGGTCAGGGGCTCGTGCAGTATCAGGGCCAGATGATGACTTCTTACAAAACACTTGCTTCTCTGGTGAAGAAAACCTCGTCCATACGTCCAGGTTCGAGTTATTCCTGCTATGGCGTCGCTCACGGCCTTGCTCTCGCGCTAAGTTTCGGCAAGGTGGATTGCAATGCCTATTGGGACATACCTGGTTGCACTGTGGGGCTATATGCACAATATTTCACAGCAAAATGGGGGCTTGGAGGCATTGTAAATGTGGACTATAAAAATCGCACTCTGGATGCGTCTATCGAGGCAAGAACAAGTCTCGGGCCTGTGCTTCTCTACACCGAAACCGGCTATGCCCACAAGGAAATAGGCACGATTACGGGCCTTCAATGGCGCACCTGCGACAAGTTTACCGCAGGACTTATGCTTAAATACACTGCTCCAAAGGCAGATTTCAAGCCTTCGCTGCTACTTGGCGCCGCTGTGGGTGAGTTGACGCTTTCTAAATTGACTCTTACAGCAAGCGCTTCGTATAAGATGGCCGCCTCTGCGAACGCCACCGGCACAGCCACTACCGCCGAAATCACCGCCCCGCCTGCCTACACAAAGCAGCTCGACCTTTCTATCGAAAGCCTCTGGAAGATAATCCCGGGCCTTGATTGGAAGGTTTCGGCTTTGTGGCGGGCGAAAA
Source organism: Bacteroidales bacterium (assembly GCA_021443515.1). Taxonomy (GTDB): domain Bacteria; phylum Bacteroidota; class Bacteroidia; order Bacteroidales; family UBA932; genus Cryptobacteroides. The sequence goes on along the minus strand of JABUTT010000075.1, from coordinate 4,858 downwards.
ATACCGGTTATAAGAAGGCGTTGCTGAAAACTGATGTGAAATACTCTGCAGGACGCTTTGCTGCCTCGGTTTTCGCCCAGGGAGTCAGGGTGGGGCAGTATGGCTACCTCGTTGGCGCGGAGGCGGGCTACGGGGGAGTATATCTCAAATATGCCTACTGGAATGGTCCCACTTGGGACGAACGCCTCTACCTTTATTTAAGGTCGTCGCCAGGAAACTTCACAGTGCCGGCGCTGTATAAACAGGGAATGTTGCTTTCGGGCTACGCAAAAACCTCAATAGGAAAGCACGTGATGATGTATTTCACGCTTTACGGCATCCTCTACAGCGCTGCAAGCGGCAAGGACGGAAAATTGTTCGCTCAAATTGAAGTCTGCTATAAACTTTGATCCGGGGCTTCTATGACTCGGTTTTTGACTTCTCGATGATTCTTGCAGTCTCGATTCCTGCAACGAGGGCAACACCGAGTATCATAAAGACTATGGCTCCGAAAACGTGGGTAACCTCTGCTCCGTTCTGCCAAGGCCAGACCTTGATTAGTGAGCCGAGAATGAAGCCTGCCATCGTGACGAGCGTCTGGCGATAGTACTTGTCGAGAAGGAAACTCATAACCTTGCAGAAGGATATCATACCCACAACGACGCCGAGGCCGAAAGCGAGCAGCACGGGAATGTTGAATGTGGATATTGCCTCCATTATGTACTCATATTTGCCGAGTATAACCATAATGAAGCTGCCGGAGAGGCCGGGAAGCACCATTGCGCATATTGCGATTGCTCCGGTGATGAAGATGAACCAGAGTCCGTCAGGCGTCTTGGTAGGGGTGAGCCTGCAAACTATCACGCCGAAGGCCACGCCTATTACGAGCCAGAGTATGTCGTTGATTTTCCAATCTTTGACCTCTTTTAGAATGAGGTAGCAGGAGGCTATGATGAGACCGAAAAAGAATGCCCAGGTCTGCACCGGATGGTTCGCAAGCAGGTTTTTCATAAGGGAGGCAAGGGAGAATGTGCTTATGAGTATGCCCAAGCAGACAGTAAGGAGGAAGCCTCCGTGAATCTTGTTCCAGAAACTTTTGAAATGGCCTGTGAAGAGAAGTTTGATGGCCTTTAGGTCGATTGCATTTACCGAATCCACAAGTTCCTTCATTATGCCTGTGATGAAGGCTATTGTGCCTCCGCTGACTCCCGGGATGACATTCGCCGCTCCCATTGCTATGCCTTTGAGGCCGAGTTGTATGTAGTCTTTTGCGTTACGTTTCATTATAATAGATTTAAGGCGCAACTCGATTGTCGCTTAGTTCAGAGATTGAAGCAGCATTGTAAGCACAGGGAAGTAGGCATCGAAGCCTTTGGTCCCGAAGTCTTCCGAGAGCAGCACCATATTGTATTTCTTGAGCCTTGAAGAATCGCTGTCAGGTTTGTCTGTAATGCACACTTTTATCGGTGCGGCACTCCTCTCGGCTATTCCTTCCGCCGTGCCGTTATAGCCTTCAGAGAAGTTTATGAGAATGTCGCAAGGACGGTTAGCATATTTGTTTGAACGGGCGTTGAGCGGACTTACTATGAATTTCTCCGACACGGAGCAGAACTTGTTGCGTATTTTCTTCAGGGTATAGACAGGCAGGGCGATACGGGGGAGAGTCCAGATGAAATCGCAACATACCTCTTTTGACCTGAAATATGCCTCGATTGCCGCCTTTTTCGGTTTCCAGTCTGCCTCAGGATTGAAAAGTTCAGCGACATTCTTCACGGAGAACAACACTGCCACCCTCGTTGACTGTCTGAGAAACTGTTCGCTCTGGGTTTTCTTCTTCATAACTTTTTACTTGTATTGCGCTACGAGGGCACGAATTTCGTCTTTTGCTGCCTTCCAGCGTGGAATGTCAATCTTCGGTCCCACAACCTCGACGACTTTTGCCGCGATGATTGAACCTACTTCTCCGCACGCTTTGAGAGGCAGTCCGAGCGAGTGGGCATAGAGGAAACCTGCAGCGTATGTGTCTCCCGCTCCGGTTGCATCGACAGGGGTTGCAGGGAATGGCTCGATGAAGTGGTATTCGTTGCCGCTCTTTACCATACTTCCGCCCTTGCCGACTTTCACGACTGCGATTTTGCACTGCCCGGCGATTTCGTCAAGAGCTTCTCTCGGCTCTTTCTTGGTGTATGCGCGTGCTTCGGACTCATTTGCAAAGACTATATCCACATACTTCTCGATGATGTTGTGGAGGAACGGATTGTTGCTTTCCACTACATTGTAGGAAGCCATATCTATTGAGATTATGCAGCCAGCTTTGTGGGCCATTTCTATAGCCGTGCGTATAAGTTCCTGGTCTTGAACGAGATAGCCTTCAATGTGGAAGTAGTCGTAGCCTTCGAAATACTCCTGCTTGAGGTCGCTTGCCTTGAGTTCGAGGGCGGCGCCGAGATAAACTGCAAAAGTACGCTCTGCATTAGGCGCAGTGATGAAAACCATAGCCCTGCCCGATGAACAGGTGCCTTTGAGAAGCATAGACTTTATACCATACTGGCTCTGGTCGCTCTGGTAGAGGTGGCCGAGTTCGTCGTTTCCCACCTTGCCGATGAAGCCTGAAGGCATACCGAAGATGCTGGTGCAGGTGATGGTGTTGGCTGCGCTTCCTCCTGCGACATATTGCACTCCTATTTTCTTGAGTTCGTTCCAAATCAGGTCTCCTGTCTGCATATCAACGTGCTGCATACTGCCTGAAGGTATGTGAAACTGAGTAAGAAGAGAGTCATCCGGAAGTATTGTCAGGATGTCTGTGAGGGCATTGCCTATACCAAGAATCGATTTCATATAGTTTATTTAGTCCTACAAATATAGTAATTATTTTGCTACCTTTGCAATATGAAACCTAAAGTCTCCAAAGCCCTGAAATATATCCTGTCGCTTGTTTTTGCGACAGTTCTTGTGTATTTCTCTTTCAGGGGAGTGGACTGGGGACATTTCAAGGTGGTACTTTCCCAAGCTGACTGGATGTGGATTGGGGTTTCTATGGCCTTAGGGATAACCGCCTACTTTGTGAGGGCTTTGAGATGGCACATTCTCTTGAAACCGTTTGATTCCACTCTCGGTATCGGCAGGGTTTTCAACGGCGTGAACATAGGATATATAACGAATTTTGTCTTTCCGAGGGCGGGAGAATTCACCCGGTGCGCGGTGGTTTCAAAGGGCAAGGTAACATACGACAAGGCTCTTGCAACCGTTGTTCTCGAGCGCAGCATAGATGTCCTTTGTCTCTTTTTGCTAACGCTTGCGTTGCTTCTCTGCAAATGGAATCGCTTCGGCACCTTCTTTTCGGAGCATATTTTCTCCTCTCTCAAGTCGAAATTCGCCCTTGGGTGGATAGTCTTCGCCGTTTTGGTCGTTTTCGCCTCAGCCGTTTACCTGCTATACAATTTTAAGGATAAGAATGTCGTGGCTGCGAAAATCTACGGGTTCTTCGCAGGTATATGGTCTGGCATCAAGACCTGCCTTTGTATGGAGCGCAAGGGCCTCTTCCTTTTCTATACCGTGGTTATATGGGCTCTTTACTGGGCGATGAGTTACACCACCATACTCGCACTTTCGTCCATTTCGCCTCTATTTGGAGCCTCTGATGCCCTTTTCCTTGCGATTGCGGCCTCTCTTGGCTGGCTTGTTCCTGCTCCCGGCGGCATCGGCAGTTTCCACTTCATTGTTGCACTTGCACTTTCGAGCGTTTACGCCCTTTCTTGGCAGGACGGCATCATCTTCGCAACCCTCAGCCACGAGTCCCAGAGCATTACTATGGTTCTCTGCGGTCTTTTGAGCATGCTGTCCCTCATAATCTCCAAGGACAGGAAAGAGAAGGTCTCTGAACTGTGATATTGAGTTGGTGAGTTCCTCCACGCTCCCGGCCGTGTCTATGACCTTTATGAATTTTCCCACATCTTTTACCTCTATATCTGTCATATTTGTGCGTCCCAATAAGACCAATATGGCGTGTTTGTAGGCAGATCGGACGATGCGAAGCAGCCCTCTGACGCTTTCTAATGCCTGTCTTTCCTCTTCCAGCAGACTCTCATACCTCACCACGATAAACTCCTTTGTCATAGTGAGCATATCGGGGTTGTGGGGACGGAAGAGCAGGTCGTCTTCTTCCATTCCGAAGGCGCGGGCTATGTCTTTCAGGGAGTGATGGACGATGTGGGTGTTTCCGCTTTCGATGGCGCGATAGGTGTTTCTCGACATTTCAAGCTTCTCCGCCATCTCGTTCTGAGTGTATTTTTTGGCTGTCCTTATTCTTGCAATGTTCTTTTTGATGTTCTCATCGCTCAGGTAGATTTTCTGTTTCATAGCATAAAGTGTTTTGTTCATGACAAAAATATCTTTACGTGAACAGATAAATCTCCCGGGACGGAGTTATTTGGATTTTGGTAAAAGAGCCTTTTACATTTGGCGAATTTCGTCAAGTATGTCTTTACTGAAGTATCACCACAGAGAGTGCATAAATGAGGTTATAGACGCCTGTGAGCATAAGAATTTTGTTGTAGCCCTTGCCTGAAGCCTTGAAAAAGAGGCTGTATAGAATAACGGCAAGAGGGCATACGACAAGCCACGCATAACTTTTTACCGCAAACAGTATGACCACGGGAGCGGCTATGCAGATGAAGTAATATACCTTGCCAAACCTCTCGCCAAGACGCACTATTATAGTCTTTTTCTCTGCCGCGCGATCCTGCTCGATGTCACGAATGTTGTTGGTTGTGAGGATGGCTGTGGCTATTGCTCCGCATCCAAGTCCGAGCCAGAATGAAGTCAAAGACCAGGTGCCTGTCTGGATGAATGTCGTGCCCATTGAGGCAATGAAGCCGTA
>JABUTT010000121.1 GCA_021443515.1 Bacteroidales bacterium | reverse complement strand
GAGGAGTATGGTGGTCTGAATTACTATGCTGAAACGGTCAGCGAGGATTTCTTCCGGCAATGGGGCTACAATGTTGAGCAGTTCAAAAGGCTCTATCCTTGCCGAATCTATATATATGACCCGCAAACAAATGATAGGGTCAGTTCTTCTCCGGGAGGCTGGCACGATGAATCCGGCATCTACCTCTCCCCTTACATCTACCTTCACAGAATTGATGATGAGGACATCCGTGGCACACTTGCTCCCTGGCAGGACTATAATGCAAACGGTTGGATATAATTTTTCAATACACACTTAATATGAAACGATTACTAATAATGATTACGGCTATAATGCCGCTGATGATAACAAGTTGCGATTTCTTCTCATACGCAAATGGGAAAGAAGATTCTTCAGAAAAGGAATATGGCTACATCTGTCTTGGATTTGACAAAACAGATTATGACATAACTACAAAAGCGGTTGTAGGGCTCAAAGACTCTACAGAATTCATCCTCTCTATCACAGCCTCAGATGGAGCAAGTGTATATAACGGCAAATATGGAGATTGCCCAGAAAGCATCTCTGTTAAGGCAGGCACCTACCAGTTGGCTGTAAGGAGCATATCTTTCACCTCACCGGCATTCTCCTCACCCCTTTTTGGAGACGACCAGTATGTTGTTGTAGCCGCAGGACAAAAGGTTAAGGTGGCTTTTCTCTGTCAGCAACTCAACTGCGGAGTAAAAATCACAGTTGGTAAGAACCTCATTTCCGCCTATCCAAAACACTATCTCTATCTTCAGTCCGACCAGGGCAAGTTGCTATATTCCTACACTGAGAATCGAATTGCCTATTTCAAGCCCGGAGTTGTTTCTGTCATACTCTCGGATGGCACCACATCCAAAACCCTGTTCTCAAGGTCACTTCAGGAGCGTCAGGTCTTATCCCTTAAAATTGATTGTTCAAGCCCTGAGCCATCCGGTGAGCAGACATCTGGCAGTGGCAGCAGCTCATTCTCGATACAAATAGACACTGCAAGAATATGGTCCACAGCGAGCATAAACATAGATAACGGCACGGGCAGCGGTGGCTCTGATGACGGCGGTGGGGATATTGGCGATGCCTATAGCGTTGCCGAGGCAAAGACAAATATCGGAGCAGAGGATGTATGGGTTTACGGCTACATCGTTGGTGGAGATATGACTTCAAGCAGCATAAGATTCGAAACTCCATTCACATCTGCGACCAACATAGCCATTGCAGGACGCACCTCGGTTTCAGACAAGAACTCCTGTATGAGTGTACAATTACCTACAGGAACAATCCGGGATGCCCTCAATCTTCGAGACAATCCAAGTAACCTCTCACGCAAGGTCTTCCTAAAAGGCGATATCGTCGAGGCCTATTACGGCATCCCCGGTATCAAAAACATCACCGACTTCCAACTGCAATAATTCTACCTTGAGTCAAAACAATAGAGGCTAACCGTGGGGTTAGCCTCTGATTGAGATTCACGTGATGTGAAAGGGGTTATGCGCCGAAGTTGTCGAAGAGGATTGACTCTGGAGCGACTCCGAGTGAATCGAGAAGATCGACAACGCACTTGGTCATCATAGGAGGGCCGCACATAAAGTAGAGGCTGTCCTCTGGTGCTTCGTGCTGCTTGAGGTATGTCTCATACATTACGTTGTGAACGAAGCCTGCAGTGTAAGCTACTCCCTTTGCATCTGCCTCAGGATCAGGACGATCGAGAGCGAGATGGAAATGGAAGTTAGGATACTGAGCCTCAATTGCTGCATAATCTTCAAGGTAGAACGCCTCTTTGAGAGAACGTGCGCCATAGAAGAAGTGTACAGGACGAGTAGTGTGCTCTGTCATGAACTGATGCATAATGTGTGAACGCATAGGCGCCATACCTGCACCACCACCAACGAATACGAACTCCTGGTCAGCAGGTACTCCGTCAGGAACGAAGAACTCTCCATAAGGACCGGAAATAGTCACCTTGTCGCCAGGTTTGCGGCTGAAGATGTAAGATGAACTTACACCAGGGTTAACATCGATGAACTTGCGGGTTGCACGGTCGATAGGAGGAGTTGCAATACGGACATTGAGCTTGATGATGTCACCCTCTGCAGGATAGCAAGCCATTGAATATGCACGGATTGCAGGAGTGTTGTTTACCATCTTGAGGTCGAATACTCCCATACTCTCCCAGTCCTGACGATATTCAGGATCAACATCAATATCCTTGTAGTCAATTGTACATACAGGAATGTCAATCTGAATATAACCGCCACTACGGAAGTTGAGATGCTCGCCTTCAGGAAGTTTAACGACAAACTCCTTGATGAAGGTTGCCACGTTGTTGTTTGAAATAACCTCGCACTCCCACTTCTTGACGCTGAGAGCACTTTCGTTGATGACGATTTTAAGGTTGTCCTTAACCTTTACCTGGCAACCAAGTCTCCAGTGGTCCTGAATCTGCTTGCGAGAGAAGAAACCGACCTCTGTAGGAAGGATGGTGCCACCACCTTCAAGCACACGACACTTGCACTGTCCGCAAGAGCCCTTACCGCCACAAGCAGATGAAAGGAAAATCTTGTGCTCGGCAAGTGTAGAAAGAAGCGATGAACCAGGGGTAACCTCAATGACCTTCTTGCCATTGTTGATGTCGATTGTAACCTTTCCCGAAGGAGTAAGTTTTGTCTTGACAAAGAGAAGAAGGCATACGAGAACGAGGATAATGATTGCGATTGCAATAGCGGATGCCAATAAAATTTTAACCATAATTCTGTCCTCCTATAAAGTTATACCCATAAAGGTCATAAATGCGATACCCATGAGACCTACGGTGATGAATGATATACCGAGACCCTTGAGAGCCTTTGGAACGTGGCTGTAAGCCATTTTCTCACGAATTGCTGCGAGTGCGACAATGGCAAGGAACCAACCGAGTCCGCTACCAAGGGCATACACAGCGCTCTCGCCTACGTTGATGAATTCCTTCTCCTGCATAAAGAGGCTACCTCCGAGGATGGCACAGTTTACTGCAATAAGCGGAAGGAAGATACCGAGAGAAGAGTAGAGGGCAGGAGAGAATTTCTCCACTACCATCTCCACAATCTGCACGATAGCGGCGATGACTGCGATGAATACGATGTAACTGAGGAAACTCAAGTCAACATCAGCATAACTCTCGTTTATCCAGGCAAGAGCACCCGGCTGAAGGAGATATTTGTTGAGCAGATAGTTGATTGGAAGAGTTACCAGAAGCACAAAGATGACTGCCACACCAAGTCCAGTGGCTGTTTTCACGTTCTTCGAAACTGCGAGATATGAACACATACCGAGGAAGTATGCGAATATCATATTGTCAACGAAGATAGATTTGACGAATAAGCTAATATATTCCATACACTATTCCTCCTGTAAATCTTTCTGTATGCTCCTCTGAATCCAAATGATACATCCGAGAAGGATGAGTGCAAATGGAGGAAGAATCATAAGACCGTTGTTCATATAACCTGCATTGTAAACAGCCTGCGGGATAATCTGGAATCCGAAGATGGAACCGCTTCCGAGAATCTCACGGACGATGGCGACAACTACGAGAATGAGACCATAGCCGAAGCCGTTTGCAAGACCATCGAGAAGGCTGAGTCCCGGCTTGTTGCCAAGAGCAAAGGCCTCGATACGACCCATAACAATACAGTTGGTAATAATAAGACCGATATAGACGCTGAGCGACTTGCTCACTGAATAGGCATAAGCCTTAAGCACCTGGTCCACGAGAATAACCATCATTGCCACTACAACGAGCTGCACGATAATTCTCACGCGGTTAGGAATGCTCTTACGCATAAGGGATACCACAAATGAGCTGAGGCCTGTGACGATGGTCACACTGAGAGCCATTACAAGCGCGCCTTTAAGCTGTACGGTCACTGCAAGTGAAGAGCAGATACCGAGCACGAGGACACTGATAGGGTTACCCTTGAAAATCGGTTTCAAAAGGACATTTTTAAGATTTTCACTCATTGCTTGGTTCCTCCACATTTTCGTTTAACGGCATTGGGGTGCATGCAAGGAAATAGTTGCGATATGCGCCTAACCATGCACGAAGAGATGTATCCACAGCCTTTGAAGTGATAGTACCACCACTGACTGCATCGACTCCGTTCTTCGATCCGTTTGCACCGCCTTTGACTACACTAATTGAAACAAATTCGCCTGCCTCATCGAGAATGCTCTTTCCTGCAAACTGGCTGTAGAAAGGTTTCTCGGCAATTTTGGCACCAAGACCCGGAGTTTCACCCTTATGGTCGAAGATAGCGCCCGAAACGGTTGCATTGTCTTCGGCGAATGCGATATAGCCCCAGATTGGTCCCCAAAGACCTGCTCCGTAGATAGGAACAACCTTGAGACCATTGTTGAAGCAATATACAGGGAACTTGCCTTCGTCCTGCTGGCCTTTTGCGATAAGGCTTGACTGAACTTTGAGATATGAAACAGGGAAAATCTGAGGTTTGCCGTCTTTGTCAACGACTTCTTCAGCATCATAACCCTTTGCGGAAACTGTGAGAGTGGCTGCAACTTCATTGTAGAAGAGAGCGATAATCTCATCGTTTGAAAGGTTGTCCTGAGCCACACCTGCCGCAGCAAGTATCTTGCTCATGGTTTCAACCTTGACATTTGCCTCCTGAGCTGGTTTGAGGAATGTTGCAGCAAAAGCCAGAATAGCTGCAACCACGATTACCAACACGCTGGTGTAGATAATGGTATATACGTTACTGTTTGTATTCATGACTATTTTGCTTTAGCGATTCTTTTTGCCCTTGCAGAGATGTGTGAAGAGGTCACACAGTGGTCAATGAGAGGTGCAAATGTGTTCATAAGAAGGATGGCGAGCATCATACCCTCCATATAACCAGGGTTGAAGAGGCGGACAGTGACCGTGAGGGCTCCTACGAAGAAACCATAAATCCACTTGCCTGTCTCTGTCTGGGCTGAGGTTACAGGGTCGGTTGCCATAAAGACTGTTCCGAATGCGAAACCGCCGAGGATGAGATGATACCAGCAAGGCACTGCAGAAGCGCCGCAGATGTTTGCGAGACCGCCGATTGCAAGTGCGCCAATAACACTGGAAACCATAATCTTCCAAGAAGCCACGCCAGTAAAGATGATGATAGCGGCACCGAGGAGGATTGCGATTATGCTTGTCTCACCTACCGCTCCCCCGACATTACCGCAGATGAGCTGCCATACAGGTGTGGTGATTTCACCGCTTGAGAGTTGGGTAAGAGGTGTTGCTCCGGAGAATCCGTCAACCAGCTCACCACCCATAAAGCATTTTCCTTCAGCGATATAGCGAGAAAGACCACCAGTCCATACAGTGTCACCGCTCATCTTGCTTGGATAAGAGAAGAAGAGGAAAGCACGGCAAAGGAGGGCAGGATTCCAGATGTTCATACCGCTTCCGCCGAATACTTCCTTACCGAAAATAACTGCAAAAGCGACTGCAATTGCAAGCATCCAGAGAGGAACATCAACCGGAACGATGAGAGGAATAAGCATACCTGAAACGAGATAACCCTCGTTAACTTCGTGTCCCTGAATCTGAGCCGAAGCGAACTCGATTGCAAGACCAACAAGGTATGATACGATGTAAAGAGGAAGAACCTTGAGAAGACCATAGAGGAAGGTCATCCAGAAGTTCCAACCAAGACCAAAAGCAAGATTGTGCTGGTAGCCCACATTCCACATACCTACAAGCATTGCAGGAACGAGAGAAAGCACAACAATAATCATCACCCTCTTGATATCGACGCAGTCACGGATGTGTGAACCCTTCTTTGTTACCGTGTTAGGAACATAGAGGAAGGTTTCAAATGCATCGAAGGTAGAGTGAAGAAAACCTAACTTACCGCCTTTTTCGAAAGTAGGTTTGATTTTATCTACAAGTTGTCTGAGATTTGCCATAACTTACGCCATTTCTTTTAACATAAGATTGATACCATCTGCAATAATCTGCTGGATATCATTCTTACTTGGGTCAACATATTCGCACAAAGCAAGATCTTCTTCGAGAACTTCATAGATACCGAATTTCTCCATCTTGTCGATATCCTTTGCAAGGCAAGCCTTGGTGAGGAAGACAGGATAGATGTCCATAGGAAGAACCTTGGCATAGACATCAGAAAGGACGAAAGACCTCACGCCACCGTGAAGATTTGTGTCCATATCATATTTCTTGTTTGGAGTGAGCCAACTGAAATATGTTCTTGATGAAGAGAACTGTGAACAGCGGATAGGCTTGGCCCAGCCGAAGAGTTCATAAGTATTGCCCTCAGGAAGGAGGGTAATCTGGTTGTCGCCAAAACCAAGGAAGCCGTCTGCACCGACATTCACACCTGAAAGAGCGTTTCCGCTGATGAAACGGATGTCTTCCTTCTGGCTGTCTGAGTAGAAGTTTGCCAGGTCGGCGATTGCAAGGCCCGGAACTGCGTCAATGTAGCAGGCATCGTAGGTTGCAGGGCCTGTGAGAGCCACCTTGCGGGAAAGATCCACTTTTCCTGTCTTGATGAGCTTGCCAATTGCGGCAAGGCCTTCAAGAGTAATGGTCCACACAGTCTCTCCCTTCTGGATTGGAGCGATGTGACTGATCTGAACACCTACATTGCCGGCAGGATGTTTTCCCTCAAAAACGTGGAATTCACAATTTTGGAGTTTTGCAAATGGAGAAGTTGCAGCAGTTTTTGCGTAAAGGCTGACGTGAACCTTGCCACTTGTGAGAAGGGCTACAGCATCCAAGCCTGCCTGAATTGCGGCAACCTCGCCTCCAAGAGTGAAGGCTGTGTCGGCTGCAAGAGGTGCAGTGCTGAAAGTAGATACAAAAATAGCCTTAGGTGTCTTTGCTGGGTCTGCAACAATACCATAAGGCCTTTGAACAAGTAGTGGCCAGAGACCGCTTTCAAGAAGGAGTTCCTTCAGCGCATCTGCCGTCTTCGCCCCTGTCTTAGGAGTAAAATCAACATACTCCTGAGTCTGCGAAGGCTTGACAGTAACTGCAAGCAACTTCCTCTTTTCGCCTCGTACCACACGACTGACCACGCCACTTACAGGGCTGGTGAAAAGAATGGCCGGGTTCTTCTTGTCGGCGAAGAGCGGTGCACCTGCCTTGACTTCCTCACCTTCCTTCACGAGAAGTTTAGGGAGAAGGCCTCTAAAATCGGTAGGTTTCAGTGCAACCTCGCTGAGAACGAACTTAGGTGCTACCCTGAGCTCGGCCTCGCCGTTCAACGGAACATTCAAACCATGCTTTAAGTTGATTGTACTTGACATTATTTGATTGTTTGGTTACTATATGAATTTTTATATAAAAGTCACATTAAAAATCTTGCAAATATACTTATTTTTTTTTTACTTTTGTGGTGTTATGGAGTCAATCTTTGAAGGTCTGAACGAAGCCCAGAAGGCTGCAGTCGAATACTGCGAAGGGCCGAGTCTTATCATAGCCGGTGCAGGTTCCGGCAAAACCAGGGTATTAACCTGTAAAATAGCCTATCTGTTGCAGCAGGGAGTCGATCCGGGCCGCATTCTTGCACTCACATTCACCCGCAAGGCAGCGAACGAAATGATAGAGCGTATCGCTTCTATTGTAGGTTCACGCACGGCAAGACACCTTCAGATGGGAACCTTCCACAGCATACTCATAAGGTTGCTAAGGGACTATGCGGAATTTCTCGGCTATACGAGGGAATTCACCATCGCCGACACAAATATCTCAACGAGCACGATCAAAGCCATAATCAAGGACTTTGAACTCAACGACAAAGTGTATAAGCCCAAGGAGGTTTTCTCACGCATAAGTTTTGCAAAGACCAACAGCATTACCGCCGAAGTCTATGCAAACACCCAGGAAATTCTCCAGAACGATGCACGCAGACACGTTCCCGAGATAGCAAGAATATATAAGGAATATGCCAAAAGGATGAAGACGAGCAACATTATGGATTTCGACGACATCCTTTTGAATATGGCCATCATCCTGCGAGACTCCCCCACTGCCCTTGAAGAACTCTCGGGCCGTTTTGACTACATCCTCGTTGACGAGTATCAGGACACCAACAGCGTTCAGTACTACATCATACGCCGTCTCAGCCAAGGGCATAAAAATATAAGTGTAGTGGGTGACGATTCCCAGAGCATTTATGCCTTCCGCGGCGCTCAGGTAAAGAATATCATAGATTTCAGAAAGGACTTTCCGAGTTGCCGGGTCTTCCGTCTCGAAAGAAACTACCGCTCCACAAAAACCATCGTGGAGGCAGCCAACAGTCTCATTGCACATAACTCGAACCGCATCCCGAAAGAGTGTTTCTCAGATGGCGAAGAAGGAGAGAAAATCAAACTAATAGGAGCATACTCGGAGGATGACGAGGCATTTCAGATTGTTTCGGACATTGTCACCAAAATCTCGGAGAGAAGCTACCAGTATTCGGATTTTGCCATTCTTTATCGCACGAACGCCCAAAGCCGTGCATTGGAGCAGGCTCTGCGCACACGCAACATCCCCTATCTCGTCTTCAAGGGACGCTCATTCTTCGATCACGCCGAGGTTCAGGACATGATGAGTTACTTCCGCCTTGTGATAAATAACTGTGACGATGAGTCCTTCAAAAGAATATGCAACAAACCTACGAGAAAAATAGGTCAGACATCGCTCGCGTCGCTTATGGCCGCTGCCCGCAGCCAGGGTGGAATACCTCTTTTCAAGGCCGCCCTTCTGCCTGATGAAATACTTGAGCAGAACGGACTTAAAGGCGCTGCTATCAGTTCCATACGTTCATTCTGCGCTCTCATTGCATCTTTCGCGGCAAAGCTCCATAGTGAAGATGCATACGACCTCGGAGTAAGGATTGCTAACGAGAGTCTTTACTATGACTCACTCAAGCAGGACAACAGCGTTGAAGGCCTCGCCCGCCTTGCAAATGTCGAGGAACTCCTAAACAGCATCAAGTCCTTCTCCGACGATAAGAAGAGAGAATTTTACGAACTCTACCTTGCAGACAATGACAGTGCCGCAACGGCCGGGGAGGCAAAAGTCCAGATTGCGGAAACCGACCTTTCAAATGTTGAAATTCCTGTCATAACCCTCAACGAATTCATTGAAAACATAATGCTCCTGACGAGCGTGGATGTGGATGACGAAGATTCCAACAAAGTCACACTTATGACAGTTCATAGTGCAAAAGGCCTTGAATTCAAGCACGTTACGGTCTCAGGTCTTGAAGACAACCTCTTCCCAAGCGGAGGTTTCCTCGCATCTCCTGCGGACATTGAAGAAGAGCGCCGCCTGATGTATGTGGCTATGACACGCGCAATGAATACTCTCGTTCTTACCTTTGCATCGAACAGAATGCGAAATGGTTTGAGAGAAGACAGCCAGCCATCAAGGTTCATCACCGAAATCGACAAAAACTACATTCTCAACCCTCTTAAGAAATCATCTTCTATTTTTGGCGACAGCGAGACAAAAACTGCAACCTCATCAGGCAACCAGTTCGGGAAAACATCAGGCAGCCAGTTCGGAAAGATCACTCAGGCAAGTTCGGAGAGAAACCTGAGACCTATCACGCAGGGCAATATGCCGGGTCGTCCTCTAATACCGAAAGACCGTATTTACGCCCCTTCAGCAGCGATTTCTTCTCTCGTTGTCGGTGCACGCGTGAGGCATTCGAAGTTCGGTGACGGCACTATTACCGCCATAGAACAAGGAAAAGCCACAGTCAATTTTGATGACTGCGGCTCTAAAGTCCTCTTGCTCCAGTATGCTAAACTGGAAGTTATTTAATTCTTACCCCAGACTCCCTGAGGGCCGAAAAGATCCTTCTCCAACTCGTCCATAAGACCGAAACGATAGATGACGTCAAAGTTGTTGAAGCGGCTTCTCATATATGGAAGATAGTGAAGTGTCCTGCGAAGACGCTCACGGGTAACGCAAATCTGCTCAGGAGTTGTAGGAGCGCCGACTGCCTCAAGTTTTGCCTTAATCTCACTGAAAGGCATAATCTGCTTGCGAACTTTCTCGCAAACCTCCGGCCAAGAAGCCTGGAGAGCGAGCAATTCCCTTCTCAATTCGTCTTTTGAAACGTGTTTAGCCTTCGTTTCCTCAATAGC
>JABUTT010000022.1 GCA_021443515.1 Bacteroidales bacterium | reverse complement strand
ACATCCATAAAATTCTCTCCGAGCATTTCCTTCATCTGCTCTATGCCTTCTTCCTGAGATATATATTGGGTGTTTTTTACATATCGGCTCTTCGAAAATTCATCTTCCAAGGCTCTCGCGTCCGCCTCGCTCACATTCTGTTTCAGAAGCACCGAAACCTTGATGTTTTCCTTGAGATAGTCCGACAGTCTGCCTGCATTCACCAGTAGCATGCTCGCTATTGCAACAAGGAGCAGGACGAGCGTAATGCTGACAATACTCGATATATAGGAGCGCAGGATTCTGCGAAATATGACTTTATCTTCTTTGTTTGCCATTGGAAAAAGGCGGGATATGCATTTTACAATCACAAATATAGCATTTTTTTAATGGAATATTTGAGAAAAGTGTGGCTAAGAGTTGATTTTATCGGGATTTTTTATTATCTTTGTGTGGATTTGTATCGTTTCGCGCTTGCATTATGGAAGGGGAAGTAAAAAAAGTTTTGTTCGTTAATTCGGAGATATTTCCATATCTCCCGGAGACACAAATATCAAAGATAGGTCGTTTTCTTCCTCAGGGCACATTGGAACTCAAGAGGGAAGTCAGGAGTTTTATGCCTCGTTTTGGTCTTATAAACGAGAGAAAAAACTCTTTGCATGAGGTTATCCGTCTCAGCGGTATGAACATCATCATCGGTGATGTTGATCGTCCTCTCGTGATTAAGGTTACTTCCATTTCTGCCGCAAGAATGCAGGTATATTTCATCGATAACGACGATTATTTCCGTCGCAAGGCGCTTTTCCACGACGACAAAGGCAATTTCTTCAAGGACAACGAGGACAGGGCAATCTTCTTCGCTCGCGGTGTGCTTGAAACGGTGAAAAAACTTCGCTGGGAGCCTGACATCATCCATTGTCAGGGTTGGATAGGCCATATTCTCCCTCTTTATTTGAGAAAAGAATATAAGGACGACCCTATTTTCGCCCGTAGCAAGGTCATTGTTTCCCTTTACAACGATATCCCCGGAGAGCAATTCGCTCCGGATTTCGCCAAACGCATAAAGTTCGGTTCCATCACCAACGAAGATGTTTCTCTTCTTGCAAGAAAGGCTTCTGGTATAAGTCTTGCTAAGTTGGCTGTGCGTTATAGTGACGGTATTATTATGGGTTCAAATGATGTTCCTGCCGAAGAGATAGCATTCTGCAACAAGGAGGGCAAGCCTGTCCTTCCGTTTAATGCTGCCTCTCTCGAGGACGGCTCCTACATCAAGCAGTATAATGATTTTTACGATCAAGTATTTGCAAAGTAATGAGTATTCTTAAAAAGACAATATTTTTTCTTTCCGCTGCTCTCCTTGGTATATCCTGCGTTGAAATCAACCAGAAGGTAGGCAGCGAATTCCTTTCCGAGAAGGACCGCTTCGAAATAAAGTTCTTCGACATGGATATAACGGACATTTCGCTCAAGGAACCCGATTCCCTGTCGAACTATTCCACTTCGAGAGCAGTCTTCGGATCTATGTATGACGAGACTTTCGGACTGACTACACGTGGAACCACCTTCACACTTATTCCGATGGAATCGAGCATAGACCTCGGACTTACCCCTGTTCTCCGCAGTTTCCATTTTGCTATGGCAAGGGATACTCTTTCTGTGACAAATCCTGTGGATGAAGTTGCAATCCAGAATATCCTCGTGTATGAACTTGAGCAGCCTGTGGACACGATAAATACGTTCATTTACTCCTACAAACCATCCGATTTTGCGGGCAAGCCTTTTATCTCGAAAGGTCATCCTGTTTATTCCGGCGGAGACTCTCTCTCATTTGATTTTTCTGAGGCTTATGCCAACAAGTTCCTTGAGGTTCTGAAGGACTACAAGAAGAATAAGGAGTATTGCGATTCGGTAAAACTTTTTGTCAAGGAAATACCGGGCATATACATCTGCACGGATGAGCCTACCGGCGGTGCAGGTCGTATCAATCTGATGAGATTGCCTGTAAAATACGATTCGGATCTCGGCTACATCACAGGCAACTATGCCGAACTTAAAATTCGTACAAGTTATTTCAACAGCGACAGCACGGACATTCGTGAGAATGTGGACACTTCATTCTACTTCTACTATGGAGCAACTACATCTTACTCTCCGAGCAAGACCATAGTGCAGTACTGCTACAACTTCTCTGAAAGCGAGAGCAAGGAGAGAGGAATAGAGGCGAAGGCTGCCGCAGAGAATGCTCTTTACGTCGAAAGTGCGGGCGGAGTGAAACCTGTGATTTCTTCAAAATCCCTTCGCGAAGCATTCCTTGCCCATCTTAAAGCAAGCGAAATAGATCCCAAGAGGGTGATTATCAACAAGGCAACTTTGTCTTTCCACTATGATTATGATGGCTCTGTTTACGAGAAATACGCATATTATCCGGACTACCTTTCTCCTTGGGTGAGACTGAGTCATCCTAAGTATGTGGCATACGCGGGAATTACCGATTATTCTGTGACTACGGAGAATCAGGGCGACATTAATCGTTCTTGCCTGAATTATTCTCCCGACATTACCCATCACTTCCAGGAGATAATTCGTTGCGATACTCTCGAGGTCAAGGACAATCCTGCCAAGACGGCCCGCAACTACGCTATGCGTGACATCTGGCTTATGATACTTGCAAATGAGGTTGTCGTGACTGAAAGCACAGGTTCTTCAACCACCGAGCAGGATTACTACAATGCATTGATGTACAGCCAGTACTACAACAATATGTATGGCTACGGCGGTTACGGTGGTTATGGCTATGATAGTTATAACTACAACAACTATTACAATTACGCCATGCTTGCATCAATGTATTCTTCAACCACGACTACGGAATATACTAAGGATGTTGATTTGATGCGTTACTACAACTGCAAACTCTATTCGGCAACCCATCCTGATGCGTCGTTGAGACCTCATCTGAAAGTTACTTATTCCGTTCGCAAGCAGTAATGGATTTTTCTGAAAAACTGCGTTTATTACCACATTCGCCCGGAGTGTATCGCTACTACGATAACGAGGGGCGAATTATTTATGTAGGAAAGGCCAAGGACCTTCACAAGAGGGTTGCGCAATACTTCGTTCCGAAGGAGAGGCTGACACGCAAGACTGCGCTTATGGTTGCCAAGATAGCGGACATTCAGTATTCCGTGGTGGATTCTGAGGCCGATGCCCTGCTGCTTGAAAACAATCTGATTAAACAATTCAAACCACGCTACAACATCCTTCTCAAGGACTCGAAGACTTATCCGTGGATATGCGTCACCCTTCAGGAGGCCTTTCCGAGAGTCTTTCTTACGAGACGCTATGAAAAAAGCGGGGCACAATATTTCGGGCCATATTCGAGCGTGATGCACGCAAGGGCTCTTTTGGAACTTTTCACCACACTCTATCCTCTCCGTTCCTGCCGTTTGAGGATAACTTCCGAGTCCATTTTGAGAAAAAAGGATCGTCCTTGCCTTGACTTTCACATAGGCAGGTGCAGGGGGTGTTGCGTGGGTGCTATTTCGCAGGAGGAGTATAACGGTTATATTTCGGAAATAATAACCTTACTTAAAAGCGGCCCTCGCCAGCTTACTTCCTGGTATCGTAAGAAGATGGAAGAGGCTTCCGAGGATATGAGGTTTGAGCAGGCAGGGGAGTATCTCTCCAAAATTCAACTGCTTGAGAGTCATTATTCAAAATCAATAATTTCGCGGGAGGCTGAGGATGACTGCGATGTTTTCTCCCTTGTTTTCGATGACGCGGACGCATACGGAAACTTCCTCAGAGTTCGTGGTGGCAGCATAGTCCAAAGCCTTAATCTCGGTTTCAGAATGCCTATAGAGGAGACAAGGGAGGAGGTCTTGGATATGTTCATATCGGAGATTGCTTCAAAATTCGGTTCTCTGAGTCCGCTTGTCATAGTTCCTTTCTCTCCGAGCGAGGCCTTTGAGGGCATAACCTTCAGAATTCCTCAAAAGGGAGACAAACTTTCCCTTCTCGAACTCAGTGCGAAAAATGCAAGGCAGATGCACGTGGAGGCCATCAACCAAAAGCAGCACAGCAATCCTGACGAGTACCGCCAGAGAGTTATGGCCCAGCTGCGTGATGCTCTCGGCATGAAGGAACTGCCACGCCATATAGAATGCTTCGACAACTCGAACATTCAGGGAACGAATCCGGTTGCGAGTTGCGTGGTTTTTCGCGACGGAGTGCCTTCAAAGAAGGATTATCGCCATTTCAACATAAAAACTGTCATTGGGGCTAACGACTATGCTTCAATGAAGGAAGTCGTCAACCGACGTTATTCAAGAATGCTTCAGGAGGCCCCTGATGACCTTCCGCAACTCATTGTGATAGACGGAGGAAAGGGGCAACTCGGCTTTGCCTATCAGGCTCTTTCTGAACTTCATCTCACGGATAAACTTGTGGTCATCGGCCTGGCAAAAAAGCTTGAGGAGGTGATTCGCGTGGGCGACCCTTATCCTCTTTTCATCGATCGCAATTCCTCTGCCTTGAAAGTGCTTCAGCAAATCAGGGATGAGGCGCACCGCTTCGGCATAACCCATCACCGTCTTCGCCGCAGTAAAAGTGCAATACAGTCTGTTCTAAGGACGATTCCGGGCGTTGGAGAGAAGGCGGAACAAAAACTTTTATTGCGTTTTTCATCGGTTGCACGCATCTCTCAGGCTACGTTGGAGCAGCTTTGTGAGGTCGTTCCACTGAAGACTGCGAAGGCAATTCAGGAGGCCTTGACATCAAATAGTAAGTGAAAAACTTGTCAATTTGAATACTTTTTACTTACTTTGCAGTCCGTTGTGAAAAATTTGACTCACAGCACTTAAAAAAGAAACGATTTAATTACAAAATAAAACCTAAAAATTATGGCAGACATTGCATCAAAAGTCAAAGAGATTATCGTTGATAAGCTCGGCGTAGAACCAAGTGAGGTTACAGACACTGCAAGTTTTGTAAATGATCTCGGTGCAGATTCTCTTGACACAGTAGAACTTATTATGGAATTTGAGCATCAGTTTGGTATTGATATGCCGGCTGAGAAGAGCGAGAACATCGCAACCGTAGGAGAAGCTATTGAAGCTATCGAGAAACTCCTCGCAGAAAAGAGCGAGTAATTTCAAGAAATTGAATCTTACAAAGGAGGTTGGAAATTTATCCGACCTCCTTTTTTGTTTGGGAGAGGATTGAAAACTCTCCTATTTGTATTTGTCTGGGATTTTTTCTTCTTCAGGATATTCCCAAAAAAGGTGGTAATAGAGGTCTTCGAACTCTCCCTTGTACCAGAGTTGCACAAGTTCTTCCGTCTGTGCATCTACTCCATCCGGGTCGTACGGGCTCTTAAGGTCGGACGAGAAAAGTTTGGCAATTCCCTGCCAGAAACCTGCCGTAATGCCACTTGTGTAACCCTTGATTATGTCGTAGGAACAAATTCCGGTCTGACGGTCCACGAGCCTTATGAGCAACTGTCCCTGAGTAACAGTCATATTCATAAACCTGTCGGCGAAGAGTTCAAAGAGTTCGGATTTAACCCTCTCGATGTAGAATGTTCTTTTCACTCCTTTGAGTTCGTCTTCTGTTATGGTGCTGTCGGTTACTGCGACAACTTTCTCCGCAGCCAGGGCGTAAGGCCAAACTTTTGAAAAATTATACACGAGACGATAATATTTTCTCCAGTCTCTGCCTTTTTGCTTCGGGAGTTTGTTGACAATTTTGGCAGGAGCAAGTACATCCACATAGACTGTGTCTCCATTCTCAATCTCGTAACTCATAAAGTTTTTCAGGACGGACTGTGGAGTCTGGCTGTTTGCCTTTATGTAGCCAAGAATGAGAATAGCGGCTATAAAGATGTATTTTATTTTATGTTTTACCATCAAAACGTTATCTTTGCTCTGCAAAATTAGTTAAAAAATGCTTAATAGAATAAAGGTCTTCGTCCTCATCCTGCTTTCTCTTACACTCGCATCATCTTGTGGAGGGGGAAGGTCCAATTCCAAGGTGAAGGACGAAGTGCACGCTAAAGTTGCCTCCGGGGTTAACGCAAAAGTAGCTGAACATTCCAAAGTGCAGGCAAAATCCCTGCCTGCAGATGTCAACACGGGCAAAATGAGAAATTTTTCCATTCCGCAGGTTCCCTCCCTGTTCTCCGGACAGAAGGAAACGGCGGAGTATCTTTCCGTTCATTTTTGGGACAATTTCTTTTCAACGGAAAAATATCACACAGACTCTCTCACTTATAACGGAATTGCAAGAGAGGAGCTTCAAGGGGCGATGATAAACTATGTTTCCATCCTCTACATCATTCCTCTTTCAGAGGCGCAGAAAAGCCTCGCCGCGCTTACGGACAAGGCTCTTGCCTATCCTCAGCCTGAGGCTTCCAAGGGATTCCTGAAAATTCTCGAATACTATCTTTATGATGCAAATTCTGTTTATCGCAACGAGGATTTCTTCCTTCCTGTGACATCCCGGCTCGCCACATGGCAGGAGTTGACGGAGGTTGAAAGGGAAAAATATGCCCGTTATGCAAAATTCTGTGCCTTCAACCAGATTGGAACTGTGGCAGCCGATTTCACTTATTGCGACAAACAAGGCAGGAAGGGCACACTTCACACTCTCTCTGCCGAGAATCTGCTGATATTCTTCAGCAATCCGGGTTGTTCGGCCTGCAAGCAGATAATAGAAAAAATCTCTGCGAGCGAGAAAATATCCTCTCTCATATCCGGGCGCAAACTCAAGATTCTCAATCTCTACATAGATGAGGACCTTGCCGCCTGGCACGAATATATGCCAATATATCCAAAGACATGGATAAATGCCTATCAGGACGATTTTTCGGTTAGAAACGACACAAAATACAACATTAGGGCTCTGCCTTCCCTCTACATCCTCGACTCTGAAAAACGAGTGGTAATGAGAGATGTTCCGGAAGATGTGGCTATAAATTATCTTGAAAATCTATGAAGCAGTACCTGGACCTCCTTAGCGATATAATGGAGAACGGAACCCTTAAAGGCGACCGCACCGGCACCGGCACAAAGAGTGTGTTCGGACGTCAGATTCGTTTTGATCTCAGCAAGGGTTTCCCTCTTGTGACTACGAAAAAAGTCCATCTTCGTTCCATTATCCACGAACTCCTTTGGTTCCTTTCAGGCTCTACCAACATCAAGTACCTGAAGGACAACGGAGTGTCTATATGGGATGAATGGGCAGACGAAAACGGAGACCTCGGCCCTGTCTATGGACATCAGTGGCGCAGTTGGCCGACTCCCGACGGAGGGACTATTGACCAGATTTCAGCTTTGGTAGAGTCTCTGAAAAAGAATCCGAATTCCCGCCGTCACATCGTTTCAGCATGGAATGTGGCAGAGGTTGACAAGATGGCTCTTCCTCCTTGCCACAGCCTCTTTCAATTCTATGTCGCAGACGGAAAACTTTCCTGCCAACTCTATCAGCGCAGTGCGGATATGTTCCTCGGCGTGCCTTTCAATATCGCTTCCTATGCACTTCTCACAATGATGCTCGCCCAGGTTTGCGGTTGTGAGGCTGGAGATTTCGTGCATACTTTCGGAGATGCCCACATCTACACGAATCACTTCGAGCAGGTGAAACTCCAACTCTCGAGAGAGCCTAAGACACTTCCGATAATGAAAATCAATCCTGAGGTGAAGGATATTTTTGAATTCAAATTTGAGGACTTTACCCTTGAGGGCTACGACCCATATCCGCGAATTCCCGCACCCGTGGCAGTGTAGAAGCTGTTAAAATTTGAATCAAATCTAAACAGCTTCTGTATCAAATTAAATAGCTTTTGTATTACTGTCTAACAGTTTCTTAGGGAAAAAAATGAATGTTTTAATGAAGAAGTTACTACTATCGATATTTTCACTGATTATTGCTATTGGGGTTGCAGCGCAGGATGTACCGCAGATAGACTGGAGTATGGAGATTAAACAGACATCCGATTCCACTCTTCAGGCAATAATCACAGGCTTCATTCCCGATAATTGTTATAGTTACGGACTGAAAACTTACGATGATGGTCCAAATCCGACCATTCTCGATTTCAGTGCCTCACAGGGTGTTGAGGCTGAGGGCGACCTCGTTACGGTGACTCCGCCCGAGGTGATATATGATGAGGTTTGGGGGATGGAGATAGAGCATTTCTCGTCAGAGGCCGTCTTTTCCCAAAATTTCAAGATAGTCGCTCCCTATCGCATAGTCTGCAACATTGAATGTTCCGTATGCGAGGGGCACAGTTGCTATCCTCCGCAAAGGGAGGAACTTGTGAGTGAAGGTGGGGCTGCCTCATCTTCAGAGGAAGAAAAATCGGGACGGAAAGGGGCTCTGTGGGCCTTGATAATTGAGGCTATACTTTGGGGTTTTGCCGCCCTGCTTACCCCTTGTGTTTTTCCTATGGTGCCTATGACGGTGTCATTCTTCCTGAAGGGTACAAATTCAAAGCTCAAGGCTGCCCTTTACGGACTTTTCATCGTCCTGCTTTACACTGTTCCAATAGCCCTCATCATACTTCTCACGAGATTTTTTGGGGGCGAGGCGGTGTCTGTGGGTATATTCAACTGGATAGCCACGGCGTGGTTGCCAAACCTTCTCTTCTTTGCAATCTTCATTTTCTTTGCCCTTTCATTCTTCGGCCTTTTCAATATTGAATTGCCTGCGTGGATGGGCAACAAGAGTGACGGGAAAAGTGGCAGGGACTCTCTCGGAGGCATATTCTTCCTTGCTCTGACCCTTGTCCTCGTGTCTTTCTCCTGCACGGGACCTATTGTGGGAAGTGTGTTGATAAAATCCATTCAAGGCGAGTTTTTCGTGCCGATTGTGACAATGCTTGCCTTCTCGCTTGCATTTGCGCTTCCTTTTGTGCTTCTTGCAATGTTCCCGGGTCTGTTG
This sequence comes from Bacteroidales bacterium, assembly GCA_021443515.1. Classification (GTDB taxonomy): domain Bacteria; phylum Bacteroidota; class Bacteroidia; order Bacteroidales; family UBA932; genus Cryptobacteroides. The sequence continues at coordinate 1,275 of JABUTT010000022.1, read as the reverse complement.
AAGTCGCTTCCAAAGAGCGGAGGCTGGCTTGACAGCGTGAAGATAGTCATAGCCTTTATCGAAGTGGCCCTCAGTTTGAAATTCCTGTCGGTTGCGGACCAGACCTATCATTGGGGCATACTTCCGCGCTCCCTCTATCTCGTAATTTGGATTATCACTTTCGGGGCAATGTCTCTCTACCTCTGGGGAGCCTACAAGTTCCCTCACGAGGCACCTCTGAAAAAACTCCGTCCTGTGAGAATAGGCTTTGCAACCATTTCTTCAGCATTTACAATCTGCCTCATAGCGGGTCTGTTCAATGTTCTTCCTCTTAAGGCATTGTCCGGCTACCTTCCTCCACAGAAGCAGGAGACAGTTTCAAGCGGGGCAAAGTATTCGGATTTCCTTTCCTTCCCTCACGGTCTCACAGGCTATTTTACGCTCGAAGAGGCTCAGACTGCTTCCAAAGCGGAAGGCAAACCGATTTTCGTTCAGTTCACAGGTCACGGCTGCGTGAATTGCAGGGAAATGGAGGCTCGTGTTTGGTCTGACCCACAAGTGCTTGATATACTGAAAAATAAGTATATACTTTGCGCTCTTTACGGAGACGATAAGACTAAGGTTCCGGAGGCTGAATGGCTCTATAAGAAAGATGGAAAGGTTCTCAAGACTCTCGGCGAAATCAATACTTATGTGGTCTATCAGAAATACGGGATTTCATCCCAGCCGGCATATCTTGTCATAGACTACAAGGGGAATGTGGTCAAGGACCTCTACAGCTACAATCTTTCAATAAAAGATTTCATTGAGTATCTGGAATCCGGTTGTGTTAAATTCTAAGCATTTAGCGTGGTTTTTCCAAGAAAATTTTCTATCTTTGTTAGCTTATTAACAGAGATAAAAAATGGACGAAATCAATTCTCAAAGAATAGTCAACGTTGACATTGAAAGCCAGATGAAATCGGCATTCATCGATTATGCGATGAGTGTCATCGTTTCACGTGCGCTTCCGGATGTGAGAGACGGTCTCAAGCCTGTTCACAGAAGGGTTCTCTTCGGTATGGACGGTCTCGGCCTTGACTATTCTTCACAAACAAAGAAATCAGCACGTATCGTCGGTGATGTCTTGGGTAAATACCATCCACACGGCGATTCCAGCGTATATGATGCAATGGTGCGTCTTGCCCAGACATGGAACCAGCGTTATCCTCTCGTTTTCGGACAGGGTAACTTTGGTAGCGTTGACGGCGACTCACCTGCAGCCCAGCGTTATACAGAGGCAAAACTCGAGAAAAT
>JABUTT010000232.1 GCA_021443515.1 Bacteroidales bacterium | reverse complement strand
TCTGCAGTGATGAAATATTGTGATGATCGCGAAATTCGTAAGGAAATCTGCCTTGCACGCTCAACAATCGCAACTTCAGGTGAGTACAACAACCTCCAGAATGTGAAGGATATAGCGGAATATCGTCTAAAAATTGCCAATGTTCTTGGCTATGAAAAGTATTCTGACTATGCCCTTGAAAACCGTATGGCAAAGAAGACTGAAACTGTTGAGGCCTTCCTCAAGAACCTTGCAGACCCGACCCTTCCTGCTGCAAAGAAAGAGGTTAAAGCCGTGATTGACTATGCAAAGGCAAACGGATTCAATGAGACAAAGTTCGAATTGTGGGACTTCAGTTACTGGTCTGAAAAATACCAGACAGAAAAATATGCAATCAACGACAACCTTCTCAAACCATATCTTCGCCTCGAGGATGTCATTGACGCAGTTTTCCTTCTCGCAAACAAACTTTACGGTCTCACATTTGAGCCTATCGACCTCCCTGTATATCACGAGGATGTCAAGGTTTATGATGTGAAGGATGAAAACGGGGCACACAAGGCTCTCTTCTACGCAGACTTCTTCCCTCGTGATTCAAAGCGTTCAGGGGCGTGGATGACGGAGTTCTCGGGACAATACATAAAGGATGGCGTGGAGCATCGTCCTGTGATTTCGATTGTGACAAATTTCACAAAGCCGACTGCAGAGGAGCCTTCACTCATCACTCACTATGAGTTCACAACCTTCCTCCACGAGTTCGGTCACGCCCTTCACGGCATACTTGCAGAGGGTACTTATTCAAGTCTCACAGGTACAAATGTGGCTCGCGATTTCGTGGAACTTCCTTCTCAGATTATGGAGAACTGGGCATACGAGCCTGAATATCTCAACCTTTTTGCAAAGCACTACAAGAGCGGAGAGCCTATGCCTGCCGAGTACATCGAGAGAATCCAGAAATCGAAGAATTACAATGCCGCATACGCTCAACTCGGCCAGCTTCGCTATGGTCTTATAGATATGGCTTGGTACACTTATACTCAGATTCCTGAGGATGATGCCTTCACAATTGAAAAGAACGCAATCGAGAAGTATCAAGTATTACCATCTTATCCGAACACAGGTATTTCACCTTCATTCGGCCACATTTTCTCGGGTGGTTATGCTGCAGGCTACTACTCTTACAAGTGGGCTGAAGTTCTTGAAGCAGACGCTTTTGCGCTCTTTGCAGAAAAAGGCATATTCAACACAGAGGTTTCACACCGTTTCCGTGATGAAATTCTCAGCCGTGGAAGCATTGAGGATGCAGATGTGATTTACCGCAAGTTCCGTGGCCACGACCCTCAGCCTGAGGCCCTCCTCAAGAAAATAGGAATAATAAAATAACTCTTATCGGAGTAACTCTTTAATCGGGGCGACGTCGTGAACTCTCAGGATGTCTGCCCCGAGTTCTATTGCTCTTTTCTCGAGGGCGAGAGTCTCTTCAAGACAGGTTTCGGGGGTCTTTCCTGCTGGGATATAGACCATTGATTTTCGGGAAATACCCACCAAAATCGGCCTTCCAAAGCGTTTCAAGGCAGGGAGATTGTCGAAGATATTGTAGTTTTCCTCCACTGTTTTTCCCGAAAATGCTCCGAATCCCGGGTCGATTATCATCTTGTCGGTAAGTGGAAAATTCTCGTAGAAAGATATTATCTGATCAAAGGGAGTTGGGGCGTTGAGACCTCTTTCCAAGGGCTTGTTGAACATTGCAATATATGGGAGTTCCAATTTTTCTACTGTTTTAAGCATTGCCTTGTCCGCTGCTCCGGCATAGATGTCATTCACTATAAACGGGCCTATCTTGTCGTAGGCTTTCCTCACTATACCGCTGCGGAATGTGTCTATCGAGATTTGAACCCCTGAGCGAAGGCTCTTGAGAATATCTAAGGCATTTTCAAGGCGTTGCCACTCCTGCTCCTGCGTTACGGCAACCGAGCCGGGTCTTGACGAGCAGGCACCTATGTCGATTATGTCTGCGCCTTCTTCAACGGCCTTGAGGAACTTTGCTTCAAAGTCCTGCGCATTTACCCTGCTCCCGGCAAAAAAACTGTCAGGAGTGAGGTTGATTATGGCCATTATTTTTGTCATTTCGTAAGGTCCTTGTAATCCTTTGAAAAGAAGAATTTATTCTGTGGAGGAGTGAATTCTATGGCATCTTTAGGACATACGCCCCTTATGCAGTCGAGACAGTTGATGCAGAGGCTTGCATTGACCTTTCCGCTCTTTGGATCAATCGCTCCGCAACGGCAGTGTTTCTCGCATTCGGTGCATCCTGAAGGGCATTTTTCGTGTTTGATTCTCACTTTGTAGAGAGAGAACCGGCTCACGAGACCGAGTATTGTGCCTATGGGACAGATGTGGTTGCAATAGGCCCTTCCTCCGAAAAATGAAAGGAGAATGAGGGCGGAGAAGAGTGCGCATGCGGCAATGAATGAAGGCAGGGCGCTTAGGCGCAGGCCTCCGAGTAGCGTTCTCCAGGTTCCGTATGAAGGGTCTATGGTCGCCCAGCCTGCAATGGCGGCTCCGATAATCACTACAAGAAAAAAGATTCTTATGACGAGCGATTTTTTCCCGAGATGACGATATCGGTAGCCGCGTATTTTTTCTCCTGCAAAGGCGGTGATGTCGCTTATGCATCCGACAGGGCAGATAATTGCGCAATAGAGTCTTCCAAAGACGAGAGTAACCACCAATAATGCTACCAGAATCCCTATTGCCCCACCAACGCAAAGACTTCCATAAGCAGTTACGATTTCTGCCTTTGAGACACCTGTGAGGGATGTTATGGCATTTGAAGCCTGCATATTCTCGCTCCATTTAAGGGCTGCGTCAATCCCCCCTGCGAGAGTGACGATGGACAGGGTGACAAAGCAGAATATGGTTATTTGCAAGAATCTCTTAAACATATTATAGGAATTCTGCGGTAGGACAGTTTGATTTGGCGATTTCTTCGGGTGTGCCTTGGGCGCAGATGAAGCCGCCTTCCTTTCCTCCGCCTGGGCCGAGGTCGAAGAGGTAGTCAACGCTCTTGAGAACATCTATGTTGTGTTCGATGACAATGACTGTGTTGCCCGCATCCACGAGACGTCCGAGAACTCCGAGAAGGATGTTGATATCGTCGCAATGCAGGCCTGTCGTAGGTTCATCGAGGATGTAAAGTGTGCGGCCGGTGGATTTTGCAGACAATTCGTCTGAGAGTTTCATTCTCTGGCTTTCGCCTCCCGAGAGGGTTGTGGCGCTTTGCCCGAGCCTTATGTAGCCGAGGCCGACATCCACCATAGTCTGCAGTTTTGAGGCAATTTTCGGTATTGGAGCAAAGAACTCAGCCGCCTCGGATATTGTCATTTCAAGTACTTCGGATATGTTTTTGCCCTTGTAGCGGACTTCGAGGACATTGTCTTTGTAGCGTTTACCCCTGCATACCGGACATTCGACTCCGACAGACGGCAGGAAGTTCATTTCCATTATTTTGATGCCTGCTCCCTTACACTCTTCGCATCTTCCTCCCGAAACATTGAACGAGAAGAAACCTCTTTTCATACCTCTTGTCTTGGCGTCGGGAGTGTTCTCGAAAAGCAGACGGATTTCGTCAAAAACGCCTGTGAAGGTGGCCGGATTGCTTCTCGGAGTCTTGCCTATGGGGTTCTGATCAACCTCCACGATTTTGTCGATATTCTCGATTCCGGTGATTTCGCAGTAAGGCAGAGGTTGTTCTTTCGAATGATAGAAATGGCGTTTGAGTATTCTTACGAGGGTGTCGGAAATGAGGGAACTCTTTCCGCTTCCACTCACTCCGCTTATTCCAATGAGACAGCCAAGAGGGAAGGATATGGAAACATTTTTAAGATTATTGCCCGTGCATCCCGTGAGGTTGAGATATTGTCCGTTGCCTTTCCTGCGAACAGAAGGAGTCGGGATGAATTTCACGCCCCTGATATAGTCTAATGTCGCCGATTCAAGAAGTGGCTTGAAAGATGATTTTTTGACATTCTTGAGATAGTCGGCGAAGCAAACCTTTCCTCCAAGATCTCCCGCTCCCGGTCCCATATCCACCAGATAATCGGCGGAGAGCATTGTTTCAATGTCGTGTTCGACCACAATCACCGTATTACCTTCGTCTCGAAGTTTTCTCAGCGATGATATGAGTTTCTTGTTGTCTCGTTGGTGGAGGCCTATGGACGGCTCGTCGAGAATGTAAAGCACATTCACAAGTTTCGAGCCGATTTGGGTGGCGAGCCTTATTCTCTGACTCTCTCCTCCCGAAAGCGAACTTGTAGCTCTGTCGAGACTGAGATAGTCGAGACCCACATCCCTCAAAAAACCTGCTCTTGAGGTGAGTTCGGCAAGGATGTCTCCGGAGATTTTCTTTTCACGCTCGCCAAGGGTGTTTGGAAGATTTCCGAGCCAGTCGCAAAGCGAGGAAATCTCCAGATGACTGACTTCCCATATCCTTTTGCCGTCAATCTTGAAATAGCCTGCCTGCTCGTTCAGTCTTGAACCGTTGCACACAGGGCAGGTCACATAATCCTGAATGTCGTCTATGACTCCGTTATATTTGGCAGTTCCCCTGTCGGCGCCTTCTCCAACAAGGAAATAGTCTTCACAGCCGTAGATGAGCATACTGACGGCCTCGTCGGAAAGTTCGGAAACAGGATCGTAAATCGAAAAGTCGTATCTGCGCGCCATAGCCCTTATGCAGTCGAATTTGCGATTCATCTTAAGTTCGCCGAGTGGTATTATTGCTCCTTCGGCTATGCTTTTGCTTTTATCGGGGATTATGGTGTCAAGGTCTATGTCAATTACCTTTCCGAGTCCTTTGCAATGTGGACAGCAGCCTGCCTGGGAGTTGAAAGAGAAGGTGTGCGGAGCGGGCTCAGGTATGGAAAGACCACTGTCTGGACATACGAGATGCTTCGAAAAATAGGCGACTTCTTCGGTCTCGAGATCCACTACCATAAGCGAGCCCTTACCGAAATTGAGAGCTGTCTGTACGCTGTTTCGGACTCTTTTCTCGTCCTCTTTATTCGGTTTGAGGCGGTCAACCACAAGTTCTATGAAATGCGCCTTGTAGCGGTCAACAGCATCGAGTCCGCCAAGGTCGAGTATAACTCCATCCACCCGAATCTGGGTGTAGCCCCTCTTTCTCATCTGGGCGAAAAGCTCTTTGTAATTACCCTTTCTGCCTATGACGAGAGGGGCGAGGAGATAGCACTTTCGTCCGTCATATTTCCAGAGTATGAGGTCGACGATTTGGGCATCCGTATAACGCACCATCTCCTTTCCGGTTGCAGGGGAATAGGCTTTTGCCGCCTTGGCATAAAGGAGGCGGAGAAAATCGTAGATTTCAGTTATTGTGCCCACGGTGGAGCGAGGGTTGTTGCCTGTGGTCTTTTGCTCGATGGCAATCACGGGACTCAGGCCGTCGATGCTTTCCACCTTCGGTTTCTCGAGCGACTGCATATAGTAGCGGGCGTATGAGGAAAGAGTGTCGATATATCTTCTCTGTCCTTCAGCGTAGAGAGTGCTGAATGCAAGGGAACTCTTTCCGCTTCCGCTAAGACCGGTGATAACCGTGAAACTCCTTCGTGGAATTTCCAGCGAAACCTCCTTGAGATTGTGTTCGGAGGCTTTGGTTATCACAATTTTATCGTCCATCTATTCTTCGCTTTCAAGAAATTCGTCTATGGGTTGAAGCATAGGGTTGGTCAAAGCTTCGTCTGCGATGGTTGTGGCAGGACCGTGTCCCGGAAGAACGTCCGTGTCGGAGGGCAGAACCATAATCACCTTCATAAGGCTTTCCATAATGTCGTCATAGTTGCCTGTGAGCATGTCTGTTCGGCCTATTGTGCCTTTGAAAAGCGTGTCTCCGGAGAAGAGAATATGGTCATTTTCAATGAAATAGCACACTCCACCCTCGGTGTGACCGGGAGTATGGAGGATTTTTATTGTGCGTGAATGCCAGTCAAAACCATTCATATTCCTGACATCCTCGTAAGCGAAACTGTAGTCCGGCGCATCCAAACCGATGAGAGGGCAGTTGCGAATGGATTCTTCGTTTGTCTTTTCTTCTGCACTGTTGTAATACACCTTTGCCGAAGGATAGGTCTTTGCGCAATCTGCCACGCCATAAACATGGTCAAAGTGGCCGTGGGTGACAAGGATGACATCGACTTTAAGCCCTTTTGCCGAAATGTAGTCGTTCAAAGCCTTTTTTTCGTCCTCCCTGAAATAACAGGGATCGACAATGGCGGCAAAGTTATCCTCGTCGGACACAATATAGCAGTTAGTATGCAAAAGATTGAATTCGAATGTCTTGATAGAAACCATATAAATCGGTGAGATAGTTATTATATTGCAAAGGTAAAAAAAAATGACTATTTTTGCGAAGATATAGTAAACCGAAAACCTTAACATTATGCACATCGGAATCGCCGGAAACATCGGCTGTGGCAAGACCACTCTCACAAAAATGCTGGCTGAACACTATGGCTGGACCCCTAAATTCGAATCTGTTGACTACAATCCTTACCTCGAAGATTATTATGAGGATATGGCTCGCTGGTCGTTCAATCTGCAGGTTTATTTCCTCAACAAGCGCTTCCAGGATGTAGTGGCTATATCAAAGAGCAGTGATGTCATAATCCAGGACAGGACAATTTACGAGGATGCCAACATCTTCGCTCCGAACCTTCACGAGATGGGACTTATGTCAACCAGGGATTTTGAGAACTACTCTGAACTGTTCTCCCTTATGATGTCTCTCGTAAAGGCTCCGGACCTCCTGATTTACATCCGCTCAACCATTCCAAACCTCGTGTCCCAGATTCAAAAACGTGGCCGTGAATACGAAAAAAGCATACGTATCGACTATCTCACAGGTCTTAACAATCGTTATGAGAACTGGATTAACAATTATGAGGGACGCCTGCTCATTCTTGACGGCGACAATCTGAAATTTGCGAACAACCCTGACGATTTCCGCATCATCACCGACAAGATAGATGCAGAGTTGTTTGGTCTTTTTCCACGTGAGTAGAAGAAACTGTACTAAAAAATAAAGACTTAAACTGTACTAAACCAAAAACTAAAAAAGAAATGGAAACTAAACTATCACTCGTTGAACTTATCAACGACAACCTGACGAAATATGCCGACAGCGTATTTCTGAAGGAAAAGGTCGGAGATGTTTGGACGGAAACAACTTATGCCGAAAGCCGTGCCATCATCAACCGTATCGGAGCCGGCCTCATTGCTCTCGGAGTCGAGAAAAATGATCACATCAGTTATATCTGCGAAGGACGCAATCTCTGGATACTCGGAGAAATGGCTCTTCTCTTTGCCGGAGCGGTAAATGTGCCACTCTCAATCAAACTTGCCGAATCAGCCGACCTTCTGTTCCGTATCGTTCACTCTGAATCAAAGTGGATAATCTGCAGCGGCCAGCAACTTCCCAAAATACGCAAAATCATAGGCGAATGTCCTCTCGTGAAGAAGATTATCGTATATGACAAGGTTGAGGACCCTCAGGAGAATGAAATATTCATCGACGAAATACTTGCAATGGGAGATGAACTCCTGAAGCAGAACCCTGATGTTCTTGAAGAGCGTCGCAGAAATGTCACTTGCGAGGATTATGCAACAATATGCTACACTTCAGGTACCACGGCAGACCCTAAGGGAGTGCTTCTCACTCATCGCAATTACGCGTCGAATGTAATCGACACTCTTCCTCGAATCAGGATTAAGCCTACAGATACAATGCTCATCATCCTTCCTCTTGACCATTGCTATGCGCACGTTGCAGGCTTCTATATTTCAATGACCTGCGGCGCTTCCATTGCAACAGTGCCGACCGGTCGCAATGCCATAGAAACTTTGCGTAACATTCCTATCGCAATCAAGGAGGTAAAGCCGAGCATTATGCTTTCAGTGCCTGCCCTCGCAAAGAGTTTCAAAGGCAACATCGAAAACGGAATCAAGGCAAAGGGGCCTACAGTCGTAAAACTTTACAACTTTGCCCTCCAACTTGCCATTTCCTACAACAAGGACGTTTACAACAAGGGTGGCTTCTTCCAGCTTTGGAAAAAACCTCTCATGGCTCTCTTCGATAAACTTATTTTCTCTCAGGTCCGTGAAGGACTTGGCGGAAGGATGCGTTTCTTCAGCGGCGGCGGTGCATACCTTGATCCGGACATCCAGCGTTTCTACTACGCCATAGGAATTCCTATGTATCAGGGCTATGGTCTTAGCGAGGCCACTCCGATCATCTCCACCAACGGCGAGCATGATTATGTAATCGGTTCATCAGGTCTGCCTATCATAAATGAGAAGGTTGCCATTATGGATGATGCCTGCAACATTCTTCCTCAGGGAGTGAAGGGCGAAATCTGCATCCAGGGCGAAAATGTTATGGCTGGCTATTGGAAGAATCCTAAATCGACTGCATCCACTCTAGTTGACGGCTGGCTCCACACAGGCGATATGGGTTATCTCGATGCCACAGGCCACCTTTATGTCGAAGGTCGTTTCAAGAGTCTTCTCATCGGTGCCGACGGAGAAAAGTATTCTCCTGAAGGAATAGAGGAAAGTATGACTGAAAACCTCAAGAGCGTGGAGCAGATTATTCTTCACGACTCCCAGGATCCATATACCATCGCACTCATAGTGCCTTCAATCCCTTCTCTCAAGGCCTTTCTTGCTGCAAAGCATCCAAATGTTGCCCTTGATTCGGATGAAGCGAAGGAACTCTGCCTCAACGAAATTCTTTCCGATATTTCCCAGTATCGCAAGGGTGGAAAATTCGAAGGACAGTTCCCTGACAGGTGGCTTCCAAATGTGTTTGTGCTTCTTCCTGAACCATTCACAGAGCAGAACCACATGGTCAACAGCACTATGAAGATTGTCCGTGGAAAGATTGAAGAGGCTTACAAGGACAGGATTGCATACGCTTACACTCCTGCCGGAAAGTCTCCTGTCAATCCAAAGAACATGGAGAGTCTTTCACTGAAATAAAACATTCAAAGAAATATGAACGATATCAAAACAATGAAACTGGCAGCCGACAATCTCAGGATATTATCGGCATCTATGGTTGAAAAAGCAAATTCAGGCCATCCCGGCGGTGCTATGGGTGGAGCAGATTTTATAAATGTGCTTTTCAGCGAATATCTTGTGTATGACCCTGCTGATGCTTCTTGGCCTGCTCGTGACCGTTTCTTTCTTGATCCGGGTCACATGTCAACCTTGCTTTATGGCTCGCAGGCTCTTTGTGGCAGATTTTCTCTCGAGGAACTCAAACAGTTCCGTCAGTGGGGAAGTCCTTGCCCGGGTCACCCTGAAAGAGACATAGAGAGAGGCATTGAAAACACCTCAGGCCCTCTCGGTCAGGGACACGTGTTTGGTATCGGTGCCGCCATCGCCGCAAAATTCCTCGGAGCTCGTCTCTCAGAGAAGATTATGTGTCAGAAAATCTACGTCTATATCAGTGACGGAGGTATTCAGGAGGAGATTTCGCAGGGCGCAGGACGAATCGCAGGCCATCTCGGTCTCGACAATGTGATTATGTTCTATGACTCAAATGACATACAACTCTCAACCGACACTGCATCGGTTACATCCGAGGATGTGGCTCTCAAGTACAAGGCTTGGGGTTGGAAGGTCATTGAGATAGATGGCAATGATGTCGTTCAGATTCGCAAGGCTCTTGATGAGGCTCAGACTCCTTGTGGACAGCCTGTTCTCATCATCGGCAAGACAATTATGGGTAAGGGTGCGCTTCGTGAGGATGGTTCTTCATACGAAGCGTGCTGCTCAACCCACGGCGCACCTCTCGGCGGCAACGCCTATCGCAATACAATCACTGCCCTCGGTGGCAATCCTGATGATCCATTCCAAATTTTTCCTGAGGTTCAGGCCCTCTATGCTGCCCGCAAGGAAGAACTTTCACGCATAGTTGCAAAGCGCCGTGAGAGCGAAAAGGCTTGGGCTGCCGCAAATCCTGAAAAGGCTGCCAAGCTGGAGAAATGGTTCAAGGGAGCTGTTCCCGAGATTGACTGGAGCAAGGTTGAACAGAAACCGGATAATGCTACGCGTGCCGCTTCCGCCACAGTTCTCGGAGTGCTTGCAGAGCAGGTTGAGAATATGGTTGTTTCATCTGCCGACCTTTCAAATTCCGACAAGACAGACGGCTTCCTCAAGAAGACTCACGCCTTCACCAAGGGAGATTTCTCCGG
>JABUTT010000165.1 GCA_021443515.1 Bacteroidales bacterium | reverse complement strand
GGCTCACAACGAAAAAGAGCCAACTTGCGTTGACTCTTTGCGGTGCGGACGAGACTCGAACTCGCGACCTCCGGCGTGACAGGCCGGCATTCTAACCAGCTGAACTACCGCACCCTGTAGTTTGGGACTGCAAATATACCGCTTTTTTAGAGAACTGCAAATATTTTTCAACATTTTCTTCAAGTTTTTTATACAACTTCTTACTTTTATTTCCGGGTGTGTCGGGGATTTCGTATCTTTGAAGGATGCAAAAAAAGAATATAACTGCAAGTGAGTTCATCGTTCTGAAGGGAGCGAGGGTGAATAATCTCAAGAATGTTTCCACAGACATTCCGAGAAATAAGCTTGTGGTGATTACCGGCGTGAGCGGCAGTGGAAAAAGTTCGCTTGCGTTTGATACTCTTTTTGCAGAAGGACAACGTCGCTTTGCCCAAAGTCTGTCGGCTTACTCAAGACAGTTTCTTGGCAGAATGTCTCGTCCAGATGTGGATTTGATTGATGGAATTCCGCCTGCAGTTGCCATTAACCAGGGAGTCAAGACAAAGAATCCGCGTTCAACTGTCGGGACTACGACTGAGGTTTATGACCATTTGAGGCTTATTTTTGCACGAATTGGCAGGACCTATTCGCCATTGAGTGGGCAGGAGGTCCGTTGCCATAATCTCAAGGATGTGTGCAATGCTGTTGAGGCTGCGGCATCGGATGGTTGCTATATACTTGCAGACTTGGATTTTGAGCATCGTCAGGATAGGACGGAGTGTCTTCTGACGCTGATGCAGGATGGTTTTTCAAGGTTGTTCAATGGTAAGGATATCGTAAGGATTGAGCAGTTGCTCCAAGGTGGCGAGGAAAATTATCCGTCTCAGGCCTATCTCCTTATTGACCGTATTAAGGTCGCTCCTGTCCCTGTCACCGCCACACCCGAAAGCACAGCTCCTGCCACCCCCGCTTCGCCTCTTGACGCGGACACCCGGACGCGAATAATGGACTCGGCTTCCTCTGCATTCTCAAGAGGAAAGGGTGTGTGCTTCATATACAATATAAAGACAGACGCTCTCGACCGCTTTTCGAGGCGCTTTGAAGCAGATGGGATTGAGTTTATCAAACCTGACGAGAACCTCTTCAGTTATAATAGTCCTCTTGGAGCCTGTACCCGTTGTGGCGGACTCGGCAAGATTGAAGGCATTAGTGAGGAACTTGTGATTCCCGACAAGAGTCTGAGCATATATGATTCGTGCATAGCACCTTACAGGGGCGAGAAAATGACCTGGTTCCGCAACCAGATAATCAATAATTCCCAGCGCTACGACATTCCTATTTTTGAGCCTTATTGCAATCTCGACAAGAGGGTTAAGGACATTCTCTGGAAGGGCCTGAAGGGGGAGACCGATGAGGAGACCATATACGGTATCAATGAGTTTTTTGCCTACCTCGAGTCCAAGAAATACAAGATTCAGAACAAATATATGATATCCCGTTACTCGGGTCGCGCGCAATGTCCGGAGTGTGAGGGGAGCCGCCTGAGACCGGAGGCTTTGTATGTTAAGGTTTGCGGTAAAAACATACACGAACTGCTCAGTCTGACGGTGGATGAACTGCTGAAGTTCTTGTCTGAACTTAGTCTTGAGGAGTGGGAGAAAAAGTTGATAGAAAGGCCTCTGAAGGAGGTGCGCACAAGGCTCGAATGCCTGCAGGACGTGGGCCTGGGCTATCTTTCGCTCAATCGTGCAAGCAATACTCTGTCGGGAGGGGAGAGCCAGAGGGTGAGCCTAGTGTCTATTCTCGGCAACTCTCTCGTGGGCTCGCTTTATATCCTTGACGAACCGTCTATCGGGCTTCATTCGAGGGATACGAACCGCCTGATAAATGTTCTGAAAAGGCTTCGCGACCTTGGCAATACTATTGTCGTTGTTGAGCACGATGAAGATGTTATCAAGGCTGCCGACTATCTTATCGACATAGGCCCTCGCGCCGGAAAAAATGGTGGCGAAATTGTCTTTGAAGGTGCTGTGAAGGACTTGCCATCAAGAAAATCCCTTGAAGCAATCGCCGTCACAGACGCTGCCACGAACGCCGCAACAGACGCCACTGCGACCGAAGATAACCTCGCCACCACTCTCAAGGCCATTCATCGCTCGCTGACTCTCGAATATATTTATGGTTTTCGCAAGCAATATGTGCGCACGCCACGCTTCCCTGCAGGCTGGATTAGTCTTGAAGGGGCGATGCAGAACAACCTGAAAAACATTGACGTGAAGTTCCCTCTCGGTATGATGACTGTGGTTACAGGTGTGAGCGGTAGCGGAAAGAGTTCTCTCGTCGGCGACATTCTCTATCCGGCTCTCCAGCGTCATTTCGGCCAGAGCGGAGAAGCCCCGGGAGTATTCAGGAAACTCGGCGGCGACCTCGATAAAATATCTCGTGTGGAGTATATAGACCAGAGTTCAATAGGCCGCTCTTCAAGGAGCAATCCGGTAACTTATCTCAAGGTATATGAGGATATAAGGAAACTCTTTGCCTCTCAGCAATATGCCCTGATGAACGGCTTCACCCCCGTATTTTTCTCATTCAATGCGGATGGTGGCCGCTGTCCGGAGTGTGAAGGAGAGGGCGCAATCCATATTGGAATGCAGTTTATGAGCGATGTGACCATGGTCTGCGAGTCCTGCGGCGGCAAGCGTTTCAAGCCTGAAATTCTTGAAGTCAAATATCGTGGGAAGGATATATCGGATGTGCTCAATATGAGTGTGGATGAGGCAATAGAGTTTTTCGGGAGCGAAAAGGAAAGTGCGGCAAAACGTATTGCAGAGCGTCTCGTGCCACTTCAGCAGGTCGGTCTTGGCTACCTTTCGCTCGGTCAAAGTTCCAGCACCCTTTCTGGCGGAGAGAGTCAGAGAATCAAACTTGCCTACTACCTTGCATACAGCGAGGGGCCGAAAAATGAAAAAATTATGTTTATCTTTGACGAACCAACCACAGGATTGCATTTTTACGATGTGGAAAAACTGCTGAGGGCTTTCGATATGCTTCTTGAAAGGGGGCACAGCATCATCGTCGTGGAGCACAATCCTGATGTTATCCGCTCTGCCGGCCATATAATCGACCTCGGTCCGGACGCGGGCGACAAGGGTGGCGAGATAGTATATGAAGGTTCTGTCGATGGCCTCAAAAAATGTAAAAAGTCGATAACTGCAAAGTATATATAAGTAAAAGAATAATCCAGAACCGTATAAAAATTTAGTCACTCAAACGAATACGAATAGCTCCTGAACCGCATAAAAAACGGCAAAAAGTTATTGAAGAAGAAAGACAAATAACATAGAAAAATACAGATAACACAAAAATAACTACACAAACTGCATCTGACATGAAGAAGTTAAATCTCATCCTGCCGATATTGGCGACAATGTTCTTTTCCTGCACTCCAAAGGATAAACCGATACAGGCTACCGATGTCACAATTAACGCAACCGCCGACTTTGATTGTTTCTATTCGAGAAGGTCTCTTGACGTGTTCTCGAGCCTTGAAAGGGTAAAATTCAAATCGACATCCGGAAGTGACTGGAGAAGTACCAAATTCAATGGTTCCATCAAACTTGCAGCCCAGGAGGCTATAGTAGGTCTTTTTCCTTCAGACCTTACCACTTCCACAGACCTTGAAAAAGTCTTTATAGACCTTTCCAAGCAGTCGTCTGATAGTAACCCTGTCGTAGCATATTCAAAGGCAATAGTAAGCGACAATTCTGCGTCTATGAAATTCACCCCTTTGACAGGCTCAATTGGCATTACGTTTCAAAACGAAAGTTCAAAGAATCTTATTATTGAAGAATTCAGCATCGAGACTTCTTCGAGAATATTCTACTCAATTTCCACGACGAATTTCAGCGGAGAAACTGCCAAGAACTCTTTGTCGGGCGACAAAGTCACTTACATTGCGAATGACCTTGAGCTGTTTAGCCATTGGGGTATAGGCATTCCTGTGAATGTTTTCCCCGGCGGAGTCAGCGAAGGTGATGGTGTCGTTACGATTAAGTTCCGCGACAAGGACGGAAAGTCTTACGAAAAGTTCCGTGAAGTGACGGTGTCTCGTCCTGCTGTGGGAAGTGAAACCGGAGTTTATTTCGCCATTACTGATGAGATGATTGACGGCAGGGTGAAGGATTATAAAATTGTCTATCCAAAGTCTGCTTCCGCAACAATTTCAGATGCTGCATACGCTCTCCAGAAGGCAATAGAATCGGCCTCAGGCATTACTCCTGCAGTGATTTCGGATGATGAAGCCAAGAGTGAGTTTGAGATTCTCATCGGCGAAACCTCCCGTGCGGCTACCAAGGCCGTAACCTGTGAAGAAAATGCCTATGTAGTGAAATACGACGGAGACAATATGGTTGTCAAAGGCTCATCCGACGACCAGACGATAGCCGCTCTTTATGCATTGGAAAGGGAAGTTCTCAAGAATGAAAAGTATGTGACTCAGGGCAAAATTGCCTTTACTACCGACATAGCCATCACAATGAAATATGGAGAGAAACTTGCGATGCGCCACATGATTGACGGCCGTTTCGATTTCACTCTCGAGGATGTTTTCCTTAAAACTTTCGCCGGGACAAGTCCTATGACTGTGGCCCAAGGTGCCTGCTCGGACGGCACATATTTCTATGCTGCATTCCGCTCAAGCAATGAACAGCAGGCCTCTGTAATCAAATACAGGCTTGACGATTACACTAAGGTTGCGGAACTCAAACTCAACCTTGCGGGTGTGGGTGGCGTTTGTCACGTAAATGACATGGCTTACGACTATTCCCTCAAGAGAATCCAGGTTTCCGGATGGTCAAGCAACACAAAGCCAGACGGTTATTCAAAAATTGACCTTCTCGTGGACGCTGCCAATATGAAGCAACTCTCTGAACTCAGGGGACTTACCCATAACCCTACTGCGATTTGCTACAATCCCAAGACTAATAAATACCAGAGCCGCTCAGGCACGAAGATCTATGTTTCGAGTGCGGCATTCTCAGCTACTACTCTCGTAAACAGCAACTACAACAATTATGGTTACACCAACCAGGGTGGCGGCGGCGACGATATGTTTGCCTACTATCCTGTGAACAACGGCACGAACAGCCAACTTCTCGTGTTCTCTTGGGGTGGTGAGCAACTCTGGAATGTTCAAATCAACAACTCCATAGAGTCTGAGAGTCTCTTCGTGGTTGAAGACAAGTATTATTGGTGGTGCTACAAGTCGAGCGCCGGCTATCTCTACCTCCTTGTTCCACACATCAAATACACTCCCGATTTCAAGGGTGGCTGGTCTGACATTCCGTCTCCTGCAGCGTCGAAATACTAAACATTCCCAACAAAGTTGGGCTACAAATAATACAAGTGCCGATTTTTCTTCGGCACTTGTATTGTTTTTTGAAAAAATATTATATTCGCAAATAATACAATACCTAAAAATTAAGACCTAAAATTATGGATATAGCTAAAAGAAATCCCAACAATCCGTTGATGAGGCCTTCTGACCTTAAACCTGCCATTCCGGGCATGGAAATCACCTGTCTTTTGAATCCGGGCGTATTCCGTATGAACGGCAAGACCTGGCTCGTGCTCAGAGTTGCCGAAAGGCCTGTGCAGCAGGATGGAATAATCAGTTTCCCTGTGTATGACAAGGAAGGCAAGATTAAAGTTCTTTCGTTCGACAAGAATGACCCGCAACTCGATGCAACCGATCCTCGCGTCATTGTGTTCAACGGCCAGTATTACCTTACGACAATGTCCTATCTTCGCCTCGTATGTAGCGATGACGATGTTCACTTTACTGAAGATCCGGCCTATCAGCCTATATTCGGCGAAGGCTTCCAGGAGTCTTTCGGTATCGAGGACTGCCGCGTTGCAACTATGGATGACGGATATTATCTCACTTTCACGGAGGTTTCTCCCGTGGCTGTCGGCGTAGGTTTGATTTCTACAAAGGACTTCAAGACCATCAAGCGTGAGGGTATGATATTCCCTCCTCACAATAAGGATTGCGCTCTCTTCCAGGAGAAGATAGGTGACCTTTACTATGCTTTCCATCGTCCAAGCAGTCCTGAACTTGGCGGTAACTATATCTGGGTTGCAGAGTCTCCTGACCGCATCCACTGGGGAAGACACAAATGTATCGCCACCACCCGTCCGGGCAAGTGGGACAGCGCAAGGGTAGGTGCAGGCGCAGCTCCAATCAAGACATCGGAAGGCTGGCTCGAGATTTACCACGGTGCAAACAAGGAGAACCGCTATTGTCTCGGCGCCCTCCTACTCGACCTTAACGACCCTACAAAGGTGCTTGCACGCAGCGAGGAGCCTATTATGGAACCTATTGCAGAATATGAACAGACCGGTTTCTTCGGCAATGTCGTATTCACCAACGGCTTCTATCTCGGTGAGGACGGCGACACCATCAACGTGTTCTACGGAGCGTCTGACGAGGTTATCTGCAACGCAAAATTCTCCATAAAGGAAATTCTCGCCACACTCAAGAAGTAAAACCTGAATTAAACTGCTAACTCTATGGCCGGTATTCTTAACGAATTCAAGGTGTTCTCGTCTCAGACGAAGAACGTAAAGACTCTCCTCGTAACCAACCTGCTCTTTGCAATGGTTCTCCCGATTGTCGAGATATTTTCGGGAGCCTACATCATGAGCAACACTTCGAGCGCCACATACGTGGTATATTATCAGCTTTGTATGTACATCGGAATCGTAATTACAGCACTTCTCAACGGTCTTCTCCTGAAGAAATTCCGTTCTTCGCTCGTTTATGGTTTCGGTATCATCCTCTCCGCTCTCTCCCTTATGTTCATGATGTTCATGTCAAGGGTGGATCTCGGAGTTATATGCCTTTCAGGATTCTTTATAGGCCTTTCAACAGGCTTTTTCTGGACCAACAGATACCTTCTTACCCTCTATTCCACTGATGATGCGGGAAGAAACTATTTCTTCGGTTTCGAATCCTTCTTCTTCTCATTCTGGAACATTGTGATTCCTCTTGTGGTGGGTGCCTTCCTCGGTAGCATTGAAGGAACGAGCATTTTCGGTCACATACTCGCGAAGAACAATGGTTACCAGATTGTGACTGTGGTCGCCCTCCTCATTTCGATTTGTGCCTGCGTTGCACTTTCACGCGGAGAGTTCAAGACTTCTTCAAACAGCGACTACTTCCACGTCAAGTTCCATCCTCTCTGGGTTAAGTTCCTTGCGCTTTCAGGTCTCAAGGGTATGGTTCAGGGCTTCCTCGTGACTGCTCCTGCCATCCTTGTTCTCAAATTTCTCGGAGGAGAAGGCGAACTTGGTCTCATTCAGGGTATAGCGGGCGCGTTTACCGCAGTCCTAGTATATGTCCTCGGCCGAATTGCAAGACCTCAGGACCGAATGAAGATATTCGGAGCGGGCCTTTTCATTTTCTTCATCGGAACGCTTCTCAACTCCATTCTCTTCTCGGGAGCAGGCGTTATTGGCTTCATGATATGCAAGGTGCTTTTCCAGCCTCTTCACGACCTCGCTTACTATCCTACCGAGATGAAAACTATCGATGCAGTAAGCAAAATCGAGAAACGCAACGGCTACACCTACATTATGACTCACGAGGTAGGTATGTTCATCGGCCGTGCATTCGGTATGGTGCTCTTCATCGTTGTTGCAGCGCTTTTCAACGACGATATCGCCCTCCGCTATGTGCTTCTCGCTGTGGCTGCAATCCAGCTTCTCTCTCTGCCTCTTGCACAGCACATCATCAAGGAAATCGACACAAAACACTCTAACAATGAATAGGTCAGGTCTCATTCTCACAGTTGCGATCTCACTCGCAGCCTCTGCCTGCACAAGCGCAAACCTCGGTTCGCCTGTTGAGCAGAAGAGCATAGGACGCATAGAACTTATGGCGCAGTTCCCTCAGCCATACAAAATGATTGACTGGGCGCAGAAAGGCCGCGATTTCGATGCCTATGCTTTCGATTTCAATCCTTCGATGCCTGCCGGTCCTATGATTTGGTTGGATTCTGCGGGTCGCAACATCCCTCAGGTGACATACGGTCTTTACACAGCAGTCAAGGATGCGCGTCAAGGCAGGGAACACTACAACGGCGAGTTCCACGAGAGTCTCAACGACCTTCACGCTCTCATCAGTGCAGGTCTTCTCGGCATAGACAAAACTGCTCAGAACGGCTTCAACTTCGTCAAGATGGAGCAGAACTATTTCAATACCGATAACGGCTGGAACATCATTATGAACAATACCTGTCCGGAGGTTGCCCTTCTCGGAGGCGGTTACGGCCGTGACTGGTGGTACGATGTGTTCCCGAACTGTCTTTACTATATGTTGTGTGAGGTGTTCCCGGGAGTTGACGGTGCGGAAGAAATACAGCACACTGTTGCCGAGCAGTTTGCAAAGGCTGACAGCGTTCTCGCAGGCAATTACGACTTCACATATTTCGACTATGCCGCAATGAAAGGTTGCAACAACTGGATTCCAAAGCAGCAGGATGCAGCCGGCGGTCATGCATACGTGCTTTACAGCGCATACAAGAAATTCGGCGATCCACGCTATTTGGAGCACGCAATAAGCGCAACCAAGGCCCTTGATTCGCAGTCTGAAAGCCGTTTCTACGAGATACTTCTCCCTATGGGCATATATACTGCAGCCCGCCTCAATGCCGAGCAGGGGCAGAACTTCAACCTCGGACAGATGTTCGACTGGGTGTTTGACGGATGCAAGGCTGCTGACGGCCGCACAGGCTGGGGTATTATGGCAGGAAAGTGGGGAGATTATGAGGTGAGTGGTCTTCAGGGCAGTCTCACAGATGGTGGCGGCTTTGCCTTCCTGATGAACAGTCTCGACCTCTTCATTCCGTTCATTCCGACTGCAAAATATGCTCCCGAATATGCGGATGCGATAGGCAAGTGGGCACTCAACTGTGCCAATGCCTGCCGTCTCTTCTATCCTGACCAACTCCCTGACGAGAATCAGAGTCTTCCGGGTATGCAGGACTACACAAACAGCATCATTGCATACGAAGGTCTCCGTTATCAGGAGGTTGACGGCAACGAGCGCCTTTTCAGCAAACATCCTATTGCAGTGGGCGACGGTCCTAAGTGGAATCCGAACAACCCTAAGGAGAGTATGTTCAGTTGCTATTCTTCAGGTGCGGCAGGTATTCTCGGAGCAATGCTCTCGACCACTGATGTCGAAGGTATAGTCCGCTTTGATTGTAATACCACCGACTTCTATGCCGACAAACCATACGAGTGCGGTCTGATTTATAACCCATACGATGAGCCAAAAACCATTACTCTCTCTATTGAAGGACGCAAAGACCTCTTCGATGCGGTTTCAAAGACCTATCTTGCAAAGGGTGCTAACGGCAAAGCTCAGGTAACCATTCCTGCGGGCAAGTCCCTCGTGCTGTATGAACTTCCTTCAGGTTCTGTAATCAAGAATCAAAATGGAAGATTAACCGTGAAAGGAAATGTAATTTCATATAAATAATCATGAAGAAACTATTATTCATAATCACTATGTGCCTCACGGGTCTGACACTTTCGGCCCAGCAGGTACACAAGGTTACCGGGCAGGTGACTGATGTCAATGGAGAGCCTATCATCGGCGTTGGAGTCTTGATAGAGGGCACTACCATCGGCGTTGTCACTGACTATGACGGTAATTATGAAATCAATGTGCCTGAGGGCGCAAAGATTGTGTATTCAAGCCTCGGCTATGTCACTCAGACTGTCGTTGCGGGAAATCAGGCAATCATCAATATGGTTCTCGGAGAAGACACCCAACTTCTTGAGGAATCGGTGGTTGTGGGTTATTCCGTGCAGAAAAAACGTGATGTGCTCGGAGCTGTAAGTAAGGTTGATGGAAAGGATCTTACCAAAATGCCTGTTTCAAGCGTTCAGGAAACACTTCAGGGACGTGTCGCAGGTGTCGAGGTAACTTCCCAGACAGGTGCTCCGGGCGCTTCGGTATCCGTGCGCGTGCGTGGTACAAGTTCCATCAGTTCAAGCAACGAACCTCTCTACATCGTGGATGGTATTCCTGTGGAGGGAGCTCTCAACAACATCTCTCCTAACGACATCGAGAATATCTCAGTCCTCAAGGACGCTTCTTCTGCCGCAATTTATGGTTCGCGTGCAACCAACGGTGTCGTTCTCATCACTACAAAGAGCGGTAAGGCAGGTACTGCAAAAATCAGCTACAATATGCAGGCCGGTGTGCAGACTCACGGACATCTTACCGAGATGGCGAATACGGAGGAGTACATCAAAATTTACAATGAGGCTGCCACTGCGGACAATGCTGTTTCAGGTATTAAGAGACCTCTTATTGAAGGAACCTGGCTCAAGGATTTCCCTAATGTAAACCATCTCAAGGAAATTTTCCAGGTTGCTCCAATCCACTCTCACGAACTTTCAGTGAG
>JABUTT010000028.1 GCA_021443515.1 Bacteroidales bacterium | reverse complement strand
GACGGCTTTACTCTCGAGACTGTCAAGAACTATCAGCAGGAAAACATCAAGGGACGCACTTATAACTATTGCATCCTCGGTGACATCAAGGATCTAGACATCGATTATCTCAAGACTCTTGGCGAAATCAAGATTGTGACTAAGGAACAAGTGTTCGGATACTAATCCCACTTTCATAAATGAATAAAGCCTCGGAAATTCCGGGGCTTTTTTGTTGTACTGGATAGGAGAATCGAACTCCTATTACAAGATTGAGAATCTTGGGTACTAACCGTTATACGAATCCAGCATCTTGATTGGATTGCAAAAATAGGATAAAAAACTTTAACCTGCAAATTTTTTTGTCTCTTCCCCTAAAAAAAGGTAACTTTGGGGCAGTTTAGAGCGTTCTGATTATGACTTTAATTAAATCAATATCGGGAATAAGGGGAACAATCGGAGGGACTCTTGGAGAGAATCTCACCCCTATAGATATAGTAAAATTCATCTACGCCTATTCGGTGCAACTCAAGGCTCGCACTCAAAAGGCAAAAAACACCGTTGTAGTGGGTCGAGATGCCCGTCTTTCAGGTGAAATGGTGGAAAATATGGTCTGCGGAACCCTCCTTGCGTGCGGCATAGATGTTATCAACGCAGGTCTCTGCTCAACTCCCACAACGGAAATGGCTGTGATACTTTCGAAGGCTGACGGAGGCATAATCCTTACCGCTTCGCACAACCCACGCCAGTGGAATGCTCTCAAACTCCTGAATGAAAAGGGAGAATTTCTGAGCGCGGCGCAGGGCAAAGAAATTCTCGATATTGCCGAAAAGAACGACTTTGAGTTCGCCGCGGTGGATGAACTCGGCACAATGAGCTTTCACGATTTCACCGAGGAACATATCGACAAGGCACTGGAACTCGACATGGTTGATGTGGAACTTGTAAGAAAGGCAGGATTTAAGGTTGTAGTTGATGCAATAAACTCTGTTGGCGGCATTATCATACCTAAGGTGCTTGAGCGTCTTGGCGTGGAATGTATCAAGATTCACTGCGATCCCACAGGCGATTTTGCCCACAATCCCGAACCTCTCCCCTGCAACCTGACAGATTTGAGCAAGGCTGTTGTGGAAAATGGAGCAGACCTCGGTATAAGCGTTGATCCTGATGTTGATCGTCTTGCCTTTATATGCGAAAATGGCGAGCCCTTTGGCGAAGAATACACTCTCGTAAGCATTGCAGACTATATTCTCGGCGAGGCCCGAAAACGAGGCGTGAGCAACCTTGCAACTTCTTCCAACCTTTCATCTTCAAGGGCCCTCAGAGATGTAACTGAGGCTCACGGAGGCACTTATCACGCTGCTGCCGTGGGAGAAGTGAATGTTACCACAAAAATGAGGGAATGTGGTGCAATCATAGGCGGCGAAGGCAATGGAGGCGTCATCTATCCCGCACTCCACTATGGAAGGGATGCTATTGTCGGCTCTGCCCTCTTCCTGAGCCTGCTTGCCAAGAAAAACATTAGGGTATCCTCTCTGCGAGACTCTTATCCGCAATATTACATTGCGAAGAACAAAATTGAACTCTCCGACAAGGCTCTCATCGACAGAATACTATCCGAACTCCAAAAGATTTATGCCTCCGAGGATGTAAATACCATCGATGGCGTGAAAATATCGTTTGAAAAGACCCGCAGCTGGGTTCATCTGCGTAAGAGCAACACAGAGCCTATTATTCGCATATATGCCGAAGCTCCTCTCAAGGCCGAGGCGGAGGCGCTCGCTGAAGAAATTATTTCCGTTGCAAAGAAAATCATTGGCTGATGTTTTCATTTAGAACCACACCTATAGAGGACCAACTCGACAAGTGCCTGAATACCGGTAAGGTCGCCGTTTTCTGCACCCAGAACTGCTACAATGTCTCGAGCGGTCACTATCTCTATGAGATATTCGCTTCAAGAGGCAATCTTCTAACAGTCTTCTCCCCTCGCGACAGTGAACTCTGTCCCGAAACAAACCATATCGATTTTGATGTGAACCTTCTCAAAGATGCAAATGCCGTGGTTGTAGAGATTCAGGATGTGGGTACGAGGTATTTCAACTATACTAAAGACGTGCTTAACCTCATTGTGGAGATGTCGAAGATGGACCAGGCCCCTTCCCTCTACATTGTGGACCACCTGAATCCTTGCGGAAGGGTTATAGAAGGCACATTCAAGGCAAAACCGGATTTTGAGAACATAGAGACGTTTCTTCTTCATAAGCACGGACTCACTCTCGGAGAGATTGCAAACCTTTTCGTGTCTGAAATAGGGGCTCGTTTCCCTCTGCACGTGATTTCTGCCATTGCGAGCGATTCCACGAGAGAGGCGCTTCCGTGGCACATTGCACCTTCGAGCGACATGCCCGGCCTTTTCACCTTCTCGACCTATCCCGGCTGCGGCCTTTTCAACCACACCAACATTACTCCAGGCATTGGAACGGCTCGTCCATACGAGTACTTTGGGGCACCATACATAAAGAACTTAGTCAATGACCCGCTACTGCCTTCTTCCAAAGGCATTGTTATGAGACCTTGCAGCTTTACTCCTATGGTCGGACTCTACAAAAACGAAAGGTGTCAGGGTTACCAGATTATTCAGACGCCCGATGCGGCAGGTTACCACAATCTCCTCCACGTCCTTTCGCTCATACGCTATTTCCGCCAGCAATATCCTTCCGAATTCAGGCTTAATCCCGAATTTGGAGCAAAACTTGGCGACAACGTGCTTGAAGATTATATTTACAGCAGGACAGATTATCGCACTGTCGTTGAACATTTGAAGGATTGTGAACAGAAATGGCTGCGCAAGACGCGTAAGTTCCTCCTTTACAACGATAACCTATATAGAAACAAGTAGGGTTTTTGCGTTTGCAAGCGCCTCAGGAGTGATGGTGCTTCCTGAAAGCATACGGGCGATTTCCCTTAAACGAGCCTCCCCTTCAATCAGTGTCATAGTTGTGACAGGGTTCTTGTCGTCTGTTTTCTGTACGAGGTAATGCGCCCTGCCTTTCGCTGCAACCTGAGGAAGGTGGGTAATGGCGAATACCTGCATTTTTTCGCCCATAGAGCATATCATTGAGCCTGTCTTGTCGGCAACGCTGCCGGATATGCCGGTGTCGATTTCATCAAAAATAATTGTCGGAAGGCTGGAGTATTCTGCAAGTATGCTCTTGATTGCAAGCATGATGCGAGAAAGTTCACCGCCTGAAGCCTTCTTTGCAGCATCTACGAGCGTATCTGAGCCTGTCGCAGAGAAGAGAAATACCGCTTCATCGATTCCGGTGGCCGATTCTGCAACCTTTCTAATATCAACCTTAAATCGTGCTGAGCCCATTTCAAGAGCCTGTAACTTGGATTCTATGAGGGCAGAAAGTTTTCCGGAAGCAGAAACACGCTTTGAATGAAGTTTATCGCAGAGGGTCTCGTATTCCTTGCGAGCAGTGTTTATATCGCTTAGAAGCAAGGCTATCTTCTCTTCCAAATCCTCCTTGCTGAAGGCATTGCCCGCGAGTTCATCCCTTATGGCTATGAGTTCGCCAATAGTTTCAACCGAATATCTCCTGAGCAGACCATATAGAAGGCCGAGACGCTCGTCAACCCATTGCAACCTTTCGGCATTGAGAGCTATGTTCTCGTTAAGGCTCTCCACCTCAGCGGAGATGTCTTCAAGTTCATATTTCGCGGACTGAAGCCTTTCAATCAAAGGCTCGAGCGTAGGACAGTATTGAATTATTTTTTCAAGATTGCGAAGAGCATCCTTTATGGATGTGATAATGCCTGCGGAGTCATTAGTCGGAGTAAATGCCTCTGTGGCAGAATATAGTGCAGCCTTGATTTCTTCGGCATTGGAAAGTTGCGAAAGTTCGGTTTCAAGAGCTTCAATCTCCCCCTCTTTCAGATCGGCTGCCTTAAGAGCCTGGAGTTGGGCATCGTTATAGTCGGAATCCTGATTGATTTTACGCAACTTAGCCTCTGTGTCCTTAAGTTCTTTTTCAAGACTTCCAAGGCGCGAGAAAAGGCTCTTGCACTGGTTCAGGAGACCTTCATTGCCACTGTATGCATCAACAGTCTTAAGAGAAAAGCTCTTGGAAGAAAGCAGAAGATTCTGGTGCTGTGAATGAATGTCGAATAGTGAAGGAGAGAGTTCTGAAAGCACCGTAACAGGCACGGGACAATCGTTTATAAACGCACGAGAGCGTCCCGTCGGCATTATAACCCTGCGAATTGTGAGGCTGTCCCCTTCTGTCTCGACGTCATTCTCCTCAAGAATATCCTTGTCTATTGAGATGTTTGTAAATTCTGCCTCGATAACGCAGTTTTTGCCTGAATCTCTTAGCGCTGTAGCATCTGCCTTTGCGCCTTCAATCAGGCCCAATGCTCCGAGAATCACACTTTTACCGGCTCCCGTAGAACCCGATATGATAATTAGACCCTCCGGGAACTGAACATCCAGAGAGTCTAACAATATGTAATTCTCAATATGGAGACTTGATAGCACTATTCTTCTTTTGTTGGGTATCTGTAGTCGATTTTACCCTCCTGAAATTCGCTGATTGCAACGAGATCCGGCTTTGGAAGCCTTTCGTAATACTTTGAAATCTCTATCTGCTCGCGATTCTCGTAAACTTCTTCAATTGAGTCGTTTGAGGATTTGAATGCTTCAAGTTTTTCATTGAGTTCTTTTTTCTCTGCCTGGGAAATCTGATTAGCCCTTTTTGAGAGAATAACGACAGTCTCATAGATGTTGCCTGTTGGTTTTGCAAGATCCACGGTGTCGCGTGTCACTGTATTTGTAGGAATTTTCATTTAATATAGTTTAATATGTTGTGTATTCTGTTTTTGGGGCCCTTGCGGCCTCTCGGCCGATGTTCTTGGCAACGCATCTGCTCAGCGCCTTGCGCCTATTATCTGCGTCTGCGGCGACGGGTTTGTTTTGTAACCTGAGTGTCGGCATCAGGATCGGTGTTGACCTGACCTCTGTCATTCACTTTTATATACTCCGTTTGCGCGCGGAAGGTTTCATATTTTTTAGTTTCCTCCGCCATGCGATGCTCGTAAGTGGCATCTGCCTGCGCCTTCATAGTCTCGGCCTTGGCTTTTGCAGCCTCAATGTTCTGCTCGCCCTTAGTTCTCGCCTTCTCAATCGCCTCCTGACGTTTTTCTTCAGACTTGAATTTCTTCGCCTCGAGAGCCTTAATGTCACTCTGCATCTTTGACTCGGCATTGATTACGAGGTCTTCCGCCTTGCTGTAGGCATTACGCTTGTTTCGTGCAATCTCACGCACAGTGTCATAATGTTGGCCGATAAAGCGCTGCTTTTCTTTCTTTGCTCTGTATTCTTGAGCGGCAATTTTATCCTGCTCCTGCTTTGCCTTGAGTTCTTCAGGTGTCATACCGGCCTTACCGAAACGCTTCACCTTCATTTCCTCAGTGTTAAGACGCTGTTTTGAAAGTTTTTCGATATTTGCAGTCTCTTTTGCAAGAAGTTCTTCAGTGACATCATTGTATTTGCCAAGATATTTCTGAGCCCTCTTGTAAAGCACGTCAAGTTCATTTCTGTAGCCTGACTGAGGATATTCTCCGATAAAGTTGTAATAGTTGTCTACGAAGAGCAGGTAGCGTTCCTTTCTCTTGTTCTCGACACTGTTGAGCGCGTAACGGAAACTTGATTTTGCAATATAGAAAAGTATATCTTCCCTGTAGATGTTCTCAGAATTGTCCTTAAGCACATTCTTGAAAGCTGTGGTTGCAGCGATATAGTCTTCTATATGGAAATACAGGCGGGCAGCCTCGTATGCCTTTGTATCAAGTCTCTGCTGCAAATCCTCCATCATTTTGTCGCAAATCGCCTTGTTTTCGTTGTTCGGATGGTCTTTCTGATACTCCCTTATGGCATTCATACACGCATAGGTAGGAATCTGGTCAAGTTCATACCTGTAGGTGCTGCGATAGAGGCAGTCGAGCCTGAGGAAAGAGGCATTCTCTGCAAACGGACTCAAAGGATAGTACTCGAGGAAGGACTTGAAGTTGCCTTCAGCCGTAATGTAATCTCTGAAATAGTAGTTGCTCAATCCCCAATAGTAGCGCACAGTGTCATCGCGTGCAGTTCCGCTTGTGAGTGGAGCAAGGCTTTCAAACATATTTGCGGCTTTCTGATACCTTCCGGCTTCATAAAGTTCAAAAGCCATTTTGGTCTTTTCCTCAATATCGTAACTATTGAGGATGAGTTCGTATTCGCTCTTGCATGAAAACGCAAGAAGGAGAATTGAAAATAGTATGATTGATTTTTTCATTATTCGCTAAGGTATTTCTTCGCATCAATGGCAGCTTTGGCTCCACTTGCGGCTGCTACAACAGCCTGACGGTAATCCGGGTCAGCAACATCACCGGCAGCAAAGACTCCCGGGCAGGATGTCAAGGTATATGGGGCTTTGGTAACAATATATCCCTTGTCGTCGGTTTCAACCCACTCTTTGAAAATATCCGAGTTCGGATGATGGCCGATAGCAAGGAAAAAACCGGCAATCTCTATATCAAAAACTTCGCCATTTTTTCTTATAAGGCGGGCTCCCGTAACTCCTCCCTGGTCTCCGAGAACTTCCTGAGTTTGGCAATTCCAGAGAATTTCTATGTTTTCTATGGATTTTACCCTCTCCTGCATAGCCTCTGAAGCCCTGAGAACATCTCTGCGGACTATCATATAAACCTTGTTGCAGAGTCCTGCAAGGTAGGAAGCCTCTTCACAGGCAGTGTCTCCGCCTCCCACGACGGCAACCACTTTCTTTTTGTAGAAAAAGCCGTCACAAGTGGCGCAGGCGCTCACACCCTGACCCTTGTAGCGTTCCTCACTCTCAAGTCCGAGATATTTGGCAGACGCTCCCGTGGCGATAATGACAGCCTTAGACTGGACTATCTCTCCGCTATCGAGAGTCAGGCTTTTAATTTCACCTGAAAAATCACAGGCAGTGACTGTTGCGCATATAATTTCTGCTCCGAAACGCAGCGCCTGATTTCTCATGCTGTCCATAAGGGAGTAGGAATCAATGCCGTTTTCGAAGCCGGGATAATTCTCGACTATGGTCGTGGTGGTCAGTTGTCCGCCTGGCTGAAGACCCTCATAAAGTGAAACTGAGAGGCCGCTGCGACATGCATAAATGGCTGCCGTAAAGCCTGCCGGACCTGAACCTATGATGATGACGTCTTTCATATTTTTATAAAATCTTGCAAATATACCTTAAAAATCGTACTTTTGCAAGCATAAAAGGATATGGCTAAGAGAGGATACAGAATACTCAGCGAGGCTGCATTCATTGCTGCACTGCGCCAACGCTCCATGAGAGCCACCGCACAACGCCTTGCAGTACATCGTGCAATGTGCCAGCTCGAGCATGCGAGCGCGGATATCGTCTATGAAGCCGTAAAGAAAAATTATCCCGAGGTCAAAATTTCAACAGCAAGTGTGTACAACATACTGACTGAACTTTCGGACAAAGGAATATACTCTCATAGGTTGTCTTCCACCGGAAAAATGACTTTTGACGCTATTCGCACGCCTCATCTGCATATTTATGATATGGTACTGGACGAATTTGTGAATGTTGAAGACGAGGCCTTGATGCAGATTATAGAAGAACATTTTGCGGGACGCCGTTTCAGAGGATATAACATCGACCACATCGACATCAATATCGTCTCACGGCCTACCAAATATAAATTAAAGAAAAAGAAATGAAAAAAGCGATTATCATTTTTACAATGGTTGTTCTCGCCCTCACTTCATGCAAGGACAACAATTTCTACCAGATTGCCTATATGGGTAACTTTGCAGGCGAAGGAACTATCAGAGATGACGACGGAGACTTCCTCATATTGAGGCAGAATACGGTAATCCAGAGCTCCGAATTTCCTAAGGAACCGGGTGCAAGACTTTATATTATCTTCAATCAGTACAGCAGAACTGAGCAGGGCAGATGCGACGCCGAAATTCTCGGATTCTCTAAACCTCTCACCAAGGATCCTTTACACATCGCTGAGGCTCCTGACTCTCTCACAGCGAAGCCGCTCTATGTCACAAGCGCTTCATATAGCGGAGGTTACCTCAACTTCTCGCTCATGGCTCACACAGATGCTGCCGGAAAGAAGATGCACACCATCAACCTTGTTTACTACACTGACGGCTCTGATACCCTCTACGTTTCATTCAAACACAACACTCAGATTCCGGTGTGCGAGACAGAGGTAGAGTACCAGACAAACCCTGTGATGAGGTTTATGGCCTGCTTCCCTGTGTATGAACTTGTGAAAGATATGAAGAAACCTGTCATATCACTCGAATACCCTTGGTACGAATCAAGCACTCTCAATCCGGGAAAGGTGATTGTCAAGAACAACTATGCCAACTTCTCGATTGACCTGACAAGATATGTTCAGGAATATGCAAAAGGAAAGGTAAACGTTAAAGAAGTTCCTTCCGAAGCCGTGCAGTAGGAATAGACAACATGTCGCGATATTTGGCGACAGTCCTGCGGGCAATGTTGTAGCCCTCGGCTTTCAATACATCAACCAATTCCTCGTCTGTCAGAGGCTTGCGCTTATCTTCAGCGGCAACCTTTTCGGCGAGGATTTTTTTAATCTGTCTGGTTGAGACCTCTTCCCCGGCTGCGTTGACCATAGCCTCGGAGAAGAAATGTTTGAGTGAAATTATTTCACGACCCGCCTCCAGATATTTGCTGTTGACCACTCTCGATATGGTGGAAATGTCGAAACCTGTGGCATTGGCGATGTCCTCAAGTATCATTGGCTTGAGTTTGAGGTCATCACAACCTGCAATAAAATAATCCTTCTGAAACTCGATTATGGCGTTCATAGTCTTTGAGAGAGTCTCATATCTCTGACGGATAGCCTCAATAAAGCCCTTCGCAGATTCAATTTTCTTCTTTACAAAGAGTTCCGCCTCCTTTTTCTGCTTCTCGCTTGCACCCTGGGCCTCCATCAGCATTTCCGCATAACGGCGGTTGATTCTCAGTTCAGGAATGTTGTAGCGGGGCATTGTCATTTCAACAGTGCCTGCCTGTTCGTTGATGTCGAGAATGAAATCCGGAACAATTTGCAGTGCCTGGTCGCTGTAAGAGTCGTCTATTGTGCCTCCAGGCGAAGGTGTAAGTTTCAATATCCTTGACTGGATTTGTTTGAGATAATCAACGGAAAAGCCTGTTTTTGAAAGAAGCTTATCGTAATGCTTGCGTGTAAACTCTTCAAAATAATCGCTTATAACCCTCGCGGTGTCTATGGTCAACTGGTCTTGTTTTGCCCTTTTGAGTTGAATGAGAAGGCACTCGCGGAGGTTTCTTGCCCCCACTCCGACAGGCTCGAAAGACTGAATCAAGTCAATCATATCGAGAACCTCATCCTCAGTTGCGTCTATCCCGAACTTAAGGGCCAGGTCATCGACCAGTTTCTCGGTTTCTCTGCGAAGATAACCATCGCTGTCAAGAGAGCCGATGATGAACCTTGCAATTTCATATTCTTTTTCGCTGAGATGGCGGAAGCCGAGCTGCTCGAGCAAGGAGCCGCTGAAACTCTGCTTAACCGAGAAATTAAAGGTATGCTGTATCGGGTCTTTTCCCTGATTGTTTACGTATGTCTTGTAATAAGGTATGTTGTCATCATCCTTGATTGTGGAAAGAGAAACCTCTTTTGGCTGACCCTCGACCTCCTCCTTTTGCTTGTCTTCCTCAAGGACGGGATTTTCCTCAATCTCCTTAAGGATACGGCTTTCCAAGTCAACAGAAGGCAATTCTATCAACTTTGTGGTAAGAATCTGCTGCGGCGAGAATTTCTGCTGCTGGCGGAGTTCTGTGGTCTGTTTTAGACTTCCCATAATCAGAGTTTAACAGGTTTCAAGACCATTAGAGTATCGAGGATGTATGCATTTTCCGAATCGATGGCAGGATAGGAAATGTTTTCCCTGACGAGGAAGGCAGCCTGATAATGTTTCTTGATTTTGTTGAGAAATTTCATTGCCTGGCTCTTTGTGCGGAAATCCCCTACCGTAACCTTGAAGAAAGGATAGGTGTAACTTCTATATGTAGGAACTCCGGGATATTGAACCTCGAATGCTCTTTGTATTCGTTCACTGCCACTGCGGGCATCCTGAGAATTGTCAAAATAGATTCTCACCCTGTAGCCAGAGAGGGTTCTTGTGACATTTTTTGAGATATGCTCCCCCATCGCAAAACTGATTTCGCTGCTTTGTCGGACTGTGGCGTTGGGAATTTCGTTAAAGATGTTCTTGTCCTTGAGCAGAGTGTCAACCTTCGGAAGATAGCGCACGACAATG
This sequence comes from Bacteroidales bacterium, assembly GCA_021443515.1. GTDB lineage: Bacteria > Bacteroidota > Bacteroidia > Bacteroidales > UBA932 > Cryptobacteroides. The sequence continues at coordinate 260 of JABUTT010000028.1, read as the reverse complement.
GTGTCGGCATAATAGAAGCCGGCAGGAGCTTGCGGAAGCGAATCCGTAGGAGAATAGAGTGTCTGAGCCTTTATGCTACTGGCTGAGAGGCACATTATTAAGAATATCAGTATTGCTCGAATTTTCATATCTGTAAATTAAATCTTTAAGAGATTCGTGATACACGTTGATTGTCTTTTTCATGCCCGATTTGAGCTTCACTGTGGCAACTCCGTCTATAATCATGTGTTCCGGACTCAGGTTTTTGAGGTACTTGAGCA
>JABUTT010000200.1 GCA_021443515.1 Bacteroidales bacterium | reverse complement strand
CCTTCAGGAATTGACCTCTGTGGGCCTGCCTGCATTGAAGGAGCGACAAAACCGCAAGAAGCCTCGCCTATTACGGCCTCACGGTCGATGTACTCGTTGGTCATAACTACAATCATAGGCACTGCCTTACCCTCTGCGATGAGGTTGTCGAGAATCTGGGCTGTACGACCGAGAGCAATCCACGCTTCCTCGTCACCACCTGCTCCGTGGAAAAGATAGAGCACAGGGTAGCGGGTTTTAAGGTTCTGCTCGTAGCCTGCAGGAGTATAGACCGTAAGACGACGGTTGAAACCAACCTTAGGGCTCGGATACCAAATTCTGCTTACTGTTCCGTGAGGTACATCGTGTACTGCATAAAGGTCTGCACGGTCTTTTCCGTCAGCAGAACCAATGTGGAATACATTGAACACAGATGCCACGTCACGAATCATGTGAACATTTGAAGGGTCGTTGATTTTGAGTCCGTCAACGATGAGGTTGTAGAAATAAAGTTCAGGAGCAAGAGGTTCAGGAGTAGTGTATTCCCAAACGCCATTCTTCTCGACGAGATCCACAACGCCGGGAGCCTCCCAAACGCCGCGCGGAGTTTCAATCTTCTGAACAGGAAGGAAATCGCCCGTTACCTGTACCCTTATAGCCTTAGGAGCCCTGAGTCGGATTGTCACGGTGTTGTCCGGATGAATCTCCGGAGACACAATCTGAGGACCTCCCCAAAGTGCCTGCTGGGCAAAGGCAGTAGCCCCCATAAGGAGGCTGACTGCTATTGAAAGTAATTTTTTCATTCTCCTGCAACTTCTACAAGTTTGCAAATACCGCATACTATATTACCTGCCTTGATTGCATAACCGCCATCGATTTCAGAGATAATGACGTCTCCGGTAGTTATGTAATTAGGAGCCTCGCTTGGAGCGCCCTTTATCCAGCAGCCATAGTCGAACATACCCATAACGTTTCCACCATTGTTTGCAAGACCTGCTGCATTGTAAGTAGCTGTTACAGGGAATTTTCCAAAGAGAGTTGAGCCGTCTTCAGTTGACACTTCAATGTTACCAACGACATTTTCAGCCTTAGCCTCGCCTATGTAGAGAGTAATATTGTTGTCGGTCACACCGGGAACAGTAACCTCCTGCCAATTTTCATCGTATGTTTTGAGAGGGGTTGAAGCGACTGTGCACAAGAGACCATAATCAAAGAAGATATCCTCGATTGAGAACTCTGTAGGGCCTGCATCTGTGCCACCTACCTTAGTGGTCTTGATGCCTGTACCGCTGATTGCGATAGAGCCTTCCTCATTTACCTTAACCTCGATTGCACCCTCGGTGATAATGTAATTGTTGCCGTCTTCAACGATGTAGCAACCGCCGAACATACCTGGAACCCAAGCACTTGCATCCCAACCGTTGTTTGCCTGGTTTGCTGCATTGAGGGCCGATACGATAGTATAGGTACCTGCGAGACTTTCAGCATCTGAGGCTGAAGTAAGTTCGAAGTATCCAAGAAGGTTACCTTCCTTACTCTTAACTTCAATCTTATTCTGTGCAACACCCTCGTATGTTGTAGGGTTGCCACCCATATCGTAAACCACGAGAGGATCCTCGTAGGTCAAGGTTGCAACATTGTACTCTGCTGCCGGTTTTACGAACACGAGTTTTGCAGAACCGGAAACCTTGTAAGGAGTTGAGTCTGTGAAGAAGATGGAGTTCTTGAATGTGTAGTCCTCACCATTTTCCACAAGAACCAGAGAGCCGTCCAAGATTTCCTTACCGCCGATGGTAGAACCATTTACATAGTTGCCATTCTTAGGCTTATCGATAATCTTGGTATAGGTAGTGGTGGCAGGATAGTATTTGCTGCTTACAAGGCCGATGAGGATGTCAACATTCTCTTTTGTCTTGAAAAGGAGAGTGTTGGTTGTAAGTCCGCTTTCCTTTACAGATGAGATAATCTCACCCGAAACGATGGTAAGCTCTGTTGGAGGGGTATATTTTCCCGTAAGGTCAGTGTGTCCCTTCTCCAAGCAGGATGTGAGTGAACCGCAAAGAAGCAACGATGCGGCAATCACCAAACTTTTGAAAATATTGTGTTTCATAATTTCTTCTGTTTATTTAATGAACTACCAACCCGGATTTTGCTTGATATTTGGATTCAAACGGCACTCGACACCAGGGAATGGAAGAAGTTCGTGTTTGCCCTTCTTGAAACCGAAGAGGTTAGGATTGGTATTGTATACCTTGTACTCAATGGTTCCGTTAGGATTGAGGAATGGAAGGTGCTTGCCCTGATCCTTGAGGATATTGTAAGCATAGTCACCGCCATCAGGGAAGAGACTTGTATCACTCCAACGCATAAGATCCATCCAACGGGTGTATTCGCCGCAGAGTTCAACTCTCTTTTCACGACGAATTTCCTCGCGGGTGTAACCTGCCTTATGCGGAACATTCGCACGAGTGCGGATTTGGTTAATAAGGGAGTCTGCAGCGGCAGTGTTGCCATCTTCGAAGTTGGCCTCGGCAGCGCAGAGGAGAACCTCGGCATAACGCATCCAGCGAGGATTGTTCTCGTCAACCATACCAAAAGTTCCGACAGGACAAGACTCCTTGAGGAAACGCCATTTCCACATAAAGTAGCCTTCATTGATGATTGGCTCACGAACAGTCCAGCCCATATCCTTGATTTGATCGTAGGTCTGCATAGTCTGAGTCAGACGATATCCTCTCTCACCTTCAACCTCAACGAAGTCATCGTAAAGACTCTTCTGAGGGCAGAGGAAGCCCCAACCCTGGTCGCTCACAAGACCGCTATAGTCTGCAGGAGCATTCATCTTGTCTATACGCCAGTGGCACATAACTGCACCCATGTCAAAGTTAGTCCAAGAATCACGGTTAGGGTCTGTAACACGATTGCTTTCGAACATGCTCTCGCAGTTGTGCTTCTGGTTATAACCAAGCATATCGCCGTAAAGTCCTGCAAAGAGTTCATATTTACCGCTGTTGATTACATTCTGGAACTCCTTAGCGGCAGCCTTATACTTGCCCTGCCACATAAGAGCCTTGCCAAGCACTGCCTGAGCAAACTGCTTTGTAACCCTCCAGGTGACATTGTCATTTACATCAGTCTTTTCAGGAAGTCCTGCTTCAATTGCCTCATTAAGGTCTTTCTCGACAAATGCCCAGAGTTCTTCTTTGGTTGCGTTTGGCCTACTGTATTCACTTGGAGTAAGTTCGTGGTCAACAATTGGAGGAGTGCCCCACAAGTTGATGAGATTGAAATATGTCCACGCGCGGATAGCCTTTGCCTCAGCAACGCACTGAGTCTTAACAGGAGTTTCCGGAGCAATGTGTCCGATAACTACATTACATTTATTGATAATCTGGTAATAGGATTGGAACAAGCCCTGTACATATCCGGCTTCTACACCGTATGTAAATTCATTGAACTGCTCGAGGTCAGCATTGTCGTTACGTCCGCCGCCGCCTGACCAGAAATCATCACCCATTGAATTGAGGATGAGGTGGAAGTTGAACTTTGCGCCGTTAATCTGAGTATAAATGGCCAAAACGGCTGAATTCGCTTCTTCATCAGTCTGATAATATGTCTCGTAATTGAGCACTCCGTGCTGAGGAATGTTGAGACGATTCTGACAAGAAGAAAAACCTGCTATCAATGCCAATGCCAAAACGGCCTTTGTTATAATATTTGTTTTCATAATAGCCTTAAGAATTAGAATGTGACATTAACACCGAATACAACTTTACGAGAGTTAGGATAAGTACCCTTATCAACGCCAAGTCCTGAACCTACGCCTGTAACCTCAGGGTCGAAACCAGGATATTTGGTGAAGGTGAAGAAGTCTTCCAATGAAGCATAGATACGAAGGCTGTTGATAAATATCTTATTGAGGGCCTTCTTAGGAAGACTGTAACCAAGCTGAATCTGCTTGATTTTGAAGTAAGAACCATCATAAACCATAGCATTTGAAACCATGTAGTAGTCCAAACCGTTTGCACCAGCCCTTGGACGAGTTGCAGCAGCGTTCTGGGCAGCAGTGTTTGTGGTTTTCCAACGATTCTCAGTAAAGTCTAAGAGTTTGTTCACATTGTAGTCGGTACGATTGAGGCAGCAGAAAATGTCATTGCCCTGTGAACCTGTACCGAAGAGGATGAAGTCGATACCCTTCCATCCGGCAGTGAAGGTAAGACCGTATGTGAAGTCAGCCATACCCTTGCCAATCATAGTCTTGTCTTCTGCCAAAGGAGCGTCGGTGATTGTACCATCCTTCTTGTAGAAGAGAGGATTACCTGTTTCCTTGTCGATACCTGCGCTCTTATATCCGTAGAAGTACCAAGCAGGCTTGCCAACCTCAAAACGGGTAATGGCGCCGTAAGTGTGGTATGTTGTACCATCAATTGCAGAAAGAGACGGGTGGATGTAAGTAACCTTGTTCTTGAGGGTTGCAATGTTTGCACGGATGCCGTAAGTGAAGTCGCCCTTGCTGTCGTTCCAACCAATCTCGAACTCGAAACCGCTGTTTGAGATGTTACCTGCATTCACAGGAGAAGCGGTGTTACCTACGATGGTAGAAGGAGTGATACCTGTGACGATAAGGTCCTTAGTATTCTTGATATAGTAGTCGGCAGATGCTGTGAGTCTGTTCTTGAAGAAACGAGCGTCGATACCGACGTTGAACTGCTCTGAAGTCTCCCACTTGAGCTCATCGTTACCTGTTGCTGTTGGTGCGTAAGCATCTCCATATACAGCTCCGTTCGAAATAGGATAAGAACCTGTGGAAGCAATCACGTTTGCATAACGGTAGCCACCGAGGGATGCAGTGGAACCATTCTGACCCCAACTTGCACGGATTTTCAACATATCGAGCCAAGAGCGTGAACCTTCCATGAAGTTTTCACGAGAGATTGTCCAACCGAGTGAAGCTGCAGGGAAGAAACCCCAACGCTTTTTTACAGGGAGGACTGAAGAGTCGGCAGCATCAGCACGGAATGAAACCTGTGCGAGGTACTTGCCCTGATAGTCATAACTTGCACGACCGAAGTAAGCGAGTTTGCGACCATAGTTAGGTTCTGCACCGCTGAGTGTCTTGGTTGCTGTTGCAGTAGCGTATGCCCAGTACCAGAAGAGTTCGTTATCCTGTTTGAAACCCTTGTCGTCCTTACCTGTCATACTTCCGTTGACACTGTATGTACGGTTCTGGCTGAAACTCATACCGATCATAACTCCAAGGTTGTGGCTCTCTTTGAAAGTCTTGTTGAAGTTAAGGAAGTTTTCCCACTGATAGTAAACATTGCTTCCTGAACCACCGCTTACGCTTACAACTGAACTCTGCATCTGCTGCATTGAAGCCTGATAGTCATGGCTTACACCATAACTTTCATTGCTGTTGAAGCGGTAAGATATACGGCTTGTGAGAACGAGTTCCTTAATAGGAGACAAGTTGAGGAAGGTAGTACCGTTGATGTTGAAGCCACGATACTGAGTGAAGCCTGTGTCACGCATAACGAGCGGGTTGGCAGAGTTTGCGGAAATGAAGGCCGAGATACCATAATAGTGGCCGTTCTTGTCCTTGAGAACCTCACCCTTTTCAGGATGATCAATCATATTCTGTACATGCTCAGGAATAACGCCGTCTGTATAAGAGACAGGAGTAAGAGGGTCCATGTGGATGGCTGAAAGAAGCGGAGAACCATATTCATTGTTCTCACCTACGCTCTGCTGTTTGTAATGCTCAATCTGGTTGTTGGTACCGATTTCGAGCCATTTCTTTATTTTCCAGCTTGCGTTAATCATACCGGTAAGACGCTCATAAACATCGGAGTTTCCTGCAACGATACCATTATTGTTGAGGTATGAGAGAGAAACATAGATAGAGCCCTTGTCGTTACCTGCCATGAATGAAGCGTTGTGACGATGCATGAGAGAATTCTCGAATGCTGCCTTTGCCCAGTCTGTATTGGTTTTGAAGTCCCAATTCTTGTAGAACTGCTCGAGAGTGATGAGGCCCGGCTCAGAGAAATATTCGATGTACTGCTCTGAGTTCATGGTCTTAGGAACTCTTGCAAGGCTCTGGCTTGTGAGCTGATATTCGTAAGAAATCCTGCCGTCGCCCTTACCTTTCTTAGTGGTGATGAGGATGACACCGTTACCTGCGGCAGCACCATAGATGGCTGCAGAAGCACCGTCCTTGAGAACTTCCATAGACTCAATATCGTTAGGATCGAGACCTCCGATGTCTGATGCGATACGACCGTCCACAACATAAAGAGGTGAAGAGTCGCCGTTACTGCTCACACCACGGATACGTACAGATGGGCTTGCGCCAGGTTTTGCAGATGCGCTGAGCACCTGTACGCCGGCAGTCTTACCCTGGAGCGCCTGATTGGCGTTTGTAATGGTACGAGACTGCATATCCTCTGACTTGACGGATGAAACCGCACCGGTCAAAGAAGATTTTTTCTGGACACCGTAACCCACAACGACAACTTCTTCGAGAAGTTCATTGTCGAGAGTGAGGACTACATCCAGTTTGCCTTGAATAGCTTTGAGTACCTGAGAGACATAGCCGATACAAGAGAATTCCAAATCAGCGCCTTCAGTTACAAGGATGCTGTAATTGCCGTCAAAGTCGGTGATGACACCATTGGTTGTTCCCTTCTCGATGATGCTTGCGCCGATAAGGCTCTCACCATCCGAACCTGAAACAACACCGGTAACCTCCACCATTCTCTGGGCCCTAAGAGGCACAAAGGCAAGAAGCATAAGTGTTGAAACCAACACACTTTTAAGTGTTTTTTTCATGATGTTAGTAATTATGATTAGTTATATATACCTTATAGAGTATTTCCTCCAATAGATTCAGCCACTTCGAGAAGAGCCTTGTCGTGGTTGTGCTTGAGTTCGCACTCGTTGTCCCACCACATTGTTGCTCCGCCTTCCGGGGTATATGGGTCCCACTGCGGAACGCCGTCGATGCCGCTGCCGTTAGGATTGCCTGTGCGGGCGAAGTTAATCCAAGCCTGGCTCATACGGTCTGCGAGGCTCACTGCCTGCTCTCCACCTCCTGTCATAGCTGCGTGTACGCGCGCGTTATTGAATACGAATGGGATTTCCATGCAGTGTGTGCTCTTGAGCGAGCCGTCAAGTACAGGTGACTGCCAAGCGAAGACATACATCCAAACAGGAGCGCCACCCTGAGCGTATTTCACATTTGCCTGCTTTACAGAACCGAGACGGAACATTGTGTCGTAATCCACAAGGTCGTTAGGCTGATAGTTCGGATAACATTCCTTGAATGCTGCAAGATAGTTGTCGGCATAGTCGCCGTAATTTGCCCTTACCATAGCCTCGGCCTGCTCTTGAGAGAGGTTGCGAAGCTGAGGTACATAGACAGAAGCGGCAAATTCGTTGAGCACTGTACCGATAATCATAGGAATGTCAATGCTCTGCTGAGGACCTTTTCCGTCGTATGGCTGCGCAGGGAGCACATTTCCGTCAACTGTAGGCGCCCAGCCGAAAAGAAGGCTTGCACTTCCGCCCTGACGAGTGTACTCGTCCTTAACCTTGGCAATAGCCTTGTTACCTGCCTCAAGAAGCCTCTCGTAAGGCACCTCGGCGATTTTGTCGAGTTCAGAAGCCCTGAGACCAAGTTCCTTCACGGTAGCGATACCGATTTTACGTGACAGATTGGACTCCATAGTACGGAGAGTCGAGCCCGACTGAACAATAGCCTTGTGGAAGAGGCCATTTGCAGAAGGAGTGGCAGAGAGGATGGAAACCTTTCCGCCGCCGCCTGACTGACCGAAGATGGTAACGTTTGTAGGGTCGCCGCCAAAGCCTTCAATGTTGGCATTCACCCATTTGAGGGCAGCCACGAGGTCAAGAAGACCGGCATTCCCAGATTCTGCATACTTCTCACCGAAGGCAGAAAGATCGAGGAAGCCAAGCACATTGAGACGATGGTTGAGAGAAACCACGACAACATCACCCTTGGCAGCAAGGTTTGCTCCGTCGTAAGATGGAAGTTCCTGTCCGCTTCCGGCAGAATATCCACCACCATGAAGCCAAACCATCACAGGACGCTTCTTTCCATCATTCACACCCGGAGTCCAGATGTTGAGACGCTGGCAATCCTCGCCGGAATAGCCGTCATCCCAATCAAAAGCAAAAGCGATTTCATCTGCCGCATAGCCAGTCCTCACACCCTGAGGTGCAGTAGGGCCGAAATGACGGCAACTGCGGACACCTTCCCACTTGTCTGCAGGAACAGGAGCCATAAAACGCTCTGCCTTTGCGTATGGAATGCCTTTGAAAATGAACATTCCGTTTTCAACATAGCCTGCAACCTTTCCGGACTCAGTGGAAACCACTCCGAGGCTGTTTGAAGCCTGGATTGTAGAGCCTTCTTTTCCGGAAACAGACTTACCGCAATTCCCGCAGCAAGAGGTCAGAATGACTGCCGCAAGAACGCCGATTAAATGCAAAGAGTTGTATTTCATAGGATTAAACATATTTTCACAATGCAAATTTACCTACTTCGTCCCTCTTCGCTTTTCTCCTTTATACATATATTTTTCGCATCAGTCCCGCCGGGCTTTCAAATTTGTTCAAAAGATTTTCAATTTGTAAAAAATCTGTTATATTTGCCATTAAGAAGCTGACCAGAACAGCTACTAACCCATAATTATGCACAAGAAACTATTTACGGCCTTCCCGGTCGTCATTTTTACCATACTTTCGACTCTTTCCTGCTCCAGGAATGACAATGAATTTTCAACAGTTGAGGACACTCAGAACGAGGTTGTCATCTCTAACGAACTCTCCAACAAGAGGACCACTGCCATTGCCGAAGACAGTCAGGGTCATATATGGATAGGCACATTCCGTGGCCTGAACCGTCACGATGTTCACGAAATCCACCAATATTTCTGCACCGACGACAAGTCCTCCATCTGCGACAACCAAATAAACGACATCTTCCTTGATTCCAAAGGCAAACTCTGGATAAGCACCATAGGAGGAGTCTGCATCTACACCGACAGGGATTGTTTCGAACGAATTGACATAAAGGATCAAGAGAAGAATATCTATCAGATACTCGAAAGCTCGGATGGAAGATACTTCTTCAACACAAATTCAAGCATATTGGAGTATTTCCCCGCTGATGGAAGGATTGAAACGAGGCTTCAGAACATTGCTCCCTCCCCTACCTTCAAGTTTCAAAAGAGCAAATGTCTGCTTGACAAATCCAACAGGCTTTGGGTTATCTGCAACGACTGTCTGCAATGTTATGAAACCGTCACCTTCACCCAGGTTGAAACCATTCCGACAGATGGAGAAATAACTGCATCATATTTCGACTCAGCCCAGAACAAGTTATGGATAGCATGTTCAGACAAAATCTCGCAATTCGACCTGCTTACAACCAGGTTCAAGCCTCTTCCCATCAACATCACAAGCCGTTCGGGGTCTGAAAAAACATCGATTAACATAATATCGCCATACGGAACATCCTCACTCCTGCTGAATTCATTCGAGCACGGACTCATGCTTTTCAACACAGTTTCCGGCGAACTTCTGTCAAACGAAGACAACGGTTTCCCTTTCGATGCTCCCGAATACGGACTCTCCCACATCTTCACAGATTCCCACAACAATATCTGGCTCGGTTCCTACGACCAGGGTACGATAGTCAAATATGACGCCCCTTCTAGATTCAACAACGACAAATACCTGCAGCGTCCCCTCAAAGACAAATCCGTGATGGCAGTAGCCACCGACAATGACGGAAATCTCTGGATATCCACTATGGTCAGCGGCCTTTATTTCTATAATCCGAAAACGCACAATATCCGCCATCCGGAGATTCCTGCTGCCATATTTTCCAATGCGAGTATGAGTGGAGTGTCTTCAATGGCCATCGACGAGGACGGCAATCTATGGCTTGGTTCACTCTTCGCCGGGAAGGTCGTCAAGTGCAGAAATTTAGGTCAGGGCAACCTTGGTGTGCTAAAAATCTTTGACATTCCGGGAGCCCACATGATGAAGGCGGATGACTGGGGAAGATTGTGGATTGGAACGACAAACAAATCGATAGTCTGCATAGACATCAAAACAAACGAGACAAAGAAAGTCACAATAGAGCAGAATGAGCATAGTTTCATTTCGGGAATACTTCCTTTGGACAAAGACCATGTCGTGGCGATTGCACGAAGGAACCTTCCTCTGCTCGTGGACGCTGCAAATATGAAAATTACTCCTATGAATATAAGAGGATGGGACGAGTGCTTCAAACGATCATTCTTCATTCCCACCGATATTTATAAGGATAGTTTTGGGCAGATATGGATAGGAACGGTAGGTAATGGCCTGCTTCGCTATTCTCCTGAAAATGAAACCGTTACAATCGTCGAAGGCATTCCGTGCAACGATATTGCAGCCATTCGGGAGGACCATCAGGGCAACATCTGGGTATCCACACAATACGGACTCTGCAAATATGACCGTACGAGCGGCAGATTCGCCCCTTTCTACGAAAGCGACGGCACGGGAGGGAACCAGTTCTACGATCGCTCTGCCTGCGTACTTGAAGACGGCACTATGGTATTCGGAGGAACACACGGACTGACGACATTCAACCCTGTGAATGTTGCACTCAAGCGTCAAGTTCCACTTCTTTTTGAAGACCTCAAGATACACAACAAGGTGGTGAGGCCGAAGGACAATCCAAACATCATAGACAAGATGCTCTCCCTCACCCCGAATGTGACCCTGAACCACACACAAAATGGTTTCAGCATATCTTTCGCAGCGCTTGACTATGCCGGGCAGGAACAACCGCGCTACCTTTTCAAACTTGACGGACACGACAACTACTGGATTAAAAGCGAGGCAAGCCACGAAAGCCATTATGCCAACCTCCGTCCGGGAAAATACACCTTCCGGGTAAAAACCACCGGCAACAACGAATCCCTACTTGAGA
>JABUTT010000093.1 GCA_021443515.1 Bacteroidales bacterium | reverse complement strand
CTTTAAGTTCAAGATCAGAGGTCTTTACTCTTTTAACATTTGTATTTGCCATAGTCTTTTAGAAAATTAAGCCACCTTCACGGGCAGCATCTGCCAAACTTTTAACACGACCGTGATAGAGGTAGCCTCCGCGGTCAAATGAGATTGTTGTGATACCTGCTGCAAGTGCCTTTTCAGCGACAGCCTTACCAACGATAGCAGCAACCTCAACACCGGTCTTGCCTTTGCATTCTGCTGCAATTGCCTTGTCGAGTGAAGACGCAGAGCAAAGAGTCTGACCTAATACATCGTTCACAACCTGTACGTAAATCTGTTTGTTGCTACGGAAAACGACCATTCTTGGACGCTCTGCAGTGCCATTAACCACTTTACGGATGCGGTAATGAATTCTCTGTTTTCTTTCAATTTTATTCAATGCCATAATTCATCCTCCTATTATTTAGCGCTTGCACTCTTACCAGCCTTACGACGAAGCTGCTCGCCAACAAACTTAATACCTTTACCCTTATATGGTTCAGGTGCACGAAGTGTACGGATCTTAGCTGCAACCTGTCCAAGAAGCTGTTTGTCGATGCTCTTGAGAATGAGAACAGGGTTCTCACCTTTCTTTACTGCTGCTGCTTCTGCTGAGATCTCTTTTGGAAGCATGATATGGATTTCGTGTGAATATCCAAGGCTCATCTTGAGAAGCTGGCCTGCTACTTCAACACGATAACCCACGCCGACGAACTCCTGTTTTGTAGTGAAACCTTCAGATACGCCTGTTACCATGTTCTGAATGAGAGCACGATAAAGTCCGTGAAGTGAACGGTGACGAGGAAGGTCGGTCGGACGTGTCAATTTAACGAGATTGTCCTCTACGGTAACTGTAATATCAGAGTCAACCTTCTGGCTGAGCTCTCCGAGAGGTCCTTTAACCTTAACCACATTGCCAGGGAGGATTGAAACCTCTACTTTGGCTGGAAGGTGTACGGGTAATTTACCAATTCTTGACATTTTGTTATACGTTAAAAATATTAATAAACATAGCACAAAACCTCACCGCCAACATTAAGTTCTTTAGCCTCTTTGTCGGTGATGATACCCTTTGATGTCGAAAGAATTGCGATGCCGAGACCATTGAGGACGCGTGGCATGTTTTCTACATCTGTGTAAGTACGAAGACCCGGACGAGATACGCGCTCTATCTTGCTGATAGCGGCAACCTTAGTCTGTGGGTGGTACTTAAGGGCGATTTTGATTGTTCCGAAAGGCTGGCCCTCTACTTCCTTGTAGCTGAGGATATAACCTTTCTCAAAAAGAATCTTGGTGATGGCAACCTTCATCTTTGAGGTTGGAATCTCCACGATTTTGTTACCTGCTGCATACGCATTGCGTACTCGGGTCAGGTAGTCTGCGATTGGATCAGTCATTTTTTTTGTTTTTTTTTAATTCGACACTCGGAGTGAGCCAAGTGCCCGATATCCGTTAATAATAAAATATAATAGGTATATACTACCAAGATGCTTTCTTAACGCCAGGAATAAGACCATTGGCAGCCATCTCTCTGAACTGAATACGGCTCAGACCGAAATCTCTCATATATCCTTTTGGACGACCGGTGAGAGAGCAACGGTTGTGGAGACGGCAAGGTGATGAATTCTTAGGGAGCTTGTCGAGAGCAGCCCAGTCACCAGCCTCTTTGAGGGCCTTACGCTTAGCGGCGTACTTTTCAACCAATTTCGCGCGTTTTACTTCGCGAGCTTTCATTGATTCCTTTGCCATAACTATTCGTTGTTTTTCTTTTTAAATGGAAGGCCGAATCCACGAAGAAGGGCGAGAGCCTCTTCATCTGTCTTGGCTGTAGTACCGAAAGTGATTTCAAGACCGAAAATCTTGACAATCTTCTCAATTTCAATCTCAGGGAAGATGATCTGCTCCTTGATACCAAGGGTGTAGTTTCCTCTTCCGTCAAGTTTCTCGTTGATACCGTTGAAGTCGCGGATACGAGGGAGAGTGACCCTGATAAGACGCTCAAGGAATTCGTACATCTTAGTTCCGCGGAGGGTAACTTTAACGCCGATTGGCATACCCTTACGGAGTTTGAAGTTTGAAATATCCTTGCGAGACTTTGTCATAACCGGCTTCTGGCCTGTGATGAGTGCGAGTTCGCTCATTGCAACCTCGATGAGTTTCTTGTCTGCAGTTGCATCGCCAAGACCCTGGTTGATAGTAATCTTCTCGAGTTTTGGAGCCTGCATAACTGAAGTGTAGGAGAACTCCTTAACGAGAGCTGGAACGATCTCTTCAGTGTATAATTTTTTAAGAGTAGGGACATAACCCTTTGGAAGGGCTACAATTGTCTGCTGCTCTGCTGCTTTCTTTGCCATTACTTAATCTCCTGTCCTGATTTCTTGGCATAACGCACTTTCTTGTCACCCTCGAACTTGTAGCCTACCTTGGTAGCGCCACCCTTTGCAGGATCAACGAGGTTTACATTTGAAATGTGGATACTTGCCTCTTGTTTAACAATACCTCCCTGAGGATTCTTTGCATTAGGCTTTGTGTGCTTGGAAACCATATTCACACCTTCAACAATGACGCGGTCTTTGTCGAGGACCATTTCAAGCACCTTACCGGTCTTGCCTTTATCATTTCCGGCATTTACGATGACCATGTCACCTTTCTTAATTTTTACCTTTTTCATGATTACAATACTTCTGGTGCAAGTGAAACGATTTTCATATAGTTCTCACGGAGCTCCCTTGCTACAGGTCCGAAGATACGGGTTCCACGGATTTCGTCTGCGTTGTTGAGGAGCACGCAAGCATTTTCATCAAAGCGGATATATGATCCGTCCGGACGACGGATTTCTTTCTTAGTACGCACTACAACGGCCTTTGACACTGTTCCTTTCTTAGCGTCGCCGTTAGGAAGGGCGCTCTTGACTGCAACTACGATCTTGTCGCCGACAGTTGCATAACGGTGGCGTGTTCCGCCAAGCACACGGATACAAAGAACTTCCTTTGCTCCGCTGTTGTCTGCCACCTGTAAACGTGATTCCTGTTGTATCATTGCTATTTAACCTTTTCAACGATTTCTACAATTCTCCATCTCTTAGTAGCGCTAAGAGGACGGGTCTCCATGATGCGTACGGTGTCGCCTTCGCTGCACTCGTTCTTTTCATCATGAGCTACGAACTTAGTGGTTTTCTTAAGGAACTTACCATACATTGGGTGCATTTCCTTCTCTTCAACAGCAATTACGACGGTCTTGTCCATCTTGTTGCTGACCACGATACCGATTCTTTCTTTACGATGATTTCTTTCCATGAGAGATCAGATTTAATTGTTTTTCTCTTTTTCGGCAAGGATAGTGATCATGCGTGCGATGTCACGTCTTGTCTTAGCAATTGCTGATGTGTTCTCTAACGGAGAGACAGTGTGATTGAGTTTCATTGTCTCGAGATTTTTTCTCTCGGCTGCAATGCGATCGTAGAGATCGCTTACAGACATTTCTCTTACTTCTGCTGTTTTCATTTCTTTTCCTTCGTTAGATTATTCAACATAGTCCCTTCTCACAACGATTTTAGTTGCGATAGGAAGTTTCTGAGCACCGAGACGGAGAGCTTCTTTTGCGACTGCGAGCGAAACACCCTCTGCTTCGATTATAATACGACCTGGGGTAATAGGAGCTACGAATCCTTCCGGATCACCTTTACCCTTACCCATACGTACTTCTGCAGGCTTCTTTGTGTAAGGTTTGTCAGGGAATACCCTAATCCAAATCTGACCTTCACGGTTCATTTCACGAACAACGGCCTGACGGGCAGCCTCGATCTGACGACCTGTAAGCCAGCAATTTTCAAGGGTTTTGATACCGAAGGAACCAAACACAAGCTGGTTGCCTCTCTGTGCCAATCCTTTCATGCGGCCTTTCTGCTGCCTTCTGAATTTTGTTTTCTTTGGCTGTAACATTGTTGTATTACTTTAAGTATTTAAATTTCAATTACTTAGCTATTTATAGCCCGATTTTAGGACTACAAAGGTACGAAAAATTTTTGAATAAACAAGTGTGTCGGGAAAGATTTTGCAACTTTTCCGACACACAAATTTAATAGTTAAGTGTTTGATTATTTGAAAATTGCGAAGATGAAAAACAAAAAGTTCTTGTAATTCGCGACAAATAAATTTTACAAAATTTGACCACCTATAAACTCCCTCATAATCGAGTGTGGAGGTACTGCCTTTATCTCCTCGTCAGAGATAGGGTCAATCTTGCTGAGGAAGCCCAAAAGTCTTTTAGCCTCGGCATAAGCGGCGCTCTTCGGAGATATTCTTCGCAGAAGAGGCTCGACATAGTGCTTCATTACCGGAAGTTCATAAATAAGAGCAGTATTGAAATACAGGTCGGCATTCTCCTGGAATGGAAATATGTTGCGGTTTTCGCCTCTGCGGACACTTGGCCAGCGGAGTATGGTCTCCTCCGGACTTACGCCACGCGTTCGGTTATCCCTGAGAATGCGGCGAAGAAGACGGGTGTCTATTGTCGAGATATTGTTGTTTTCGTCAATGGAAAGCGAGGTCAACTCGGAAGCATAGATTCTCAATATCCTCGAATTATCAACAGACGGGGTCATTTCAGGATTCAAGGCGTGAATACCTTCCATTATAAGAATCTCATTGTTTTCGAGTTTCAACTTGTTTCCGAGGAATTGCTGCTCGCCTTTCTTAAAATCAAATGTAGGGAGTTCAACCTCCTCTCCGGCAATAATCTGGTTGAGCTGCTTGTTAAGTAGTTCAAGGTCGAGAGCCTGGAGACTTTCAAAATCATATTCTCCATTTTCATCCTTCGGAGTGCGTTCTCTCGGCAAGAAATAATTGTCGAGTTCCACCACCTTCGGAACAAGTCCATTGACTATGCACTGGCCTGCAATACGCTTTGAGGTACTGGTCTTGCCACTTGATGACGGACCTGCGAGAAACACGATTCTGCACTTGTCCTTCTTTGCAAGGATTTCATCGGCAATCTCGGCAAAAAGACGTTCTTGACGGATTTCGCAAAGGTTAATCATCTTGTGGGCATAGCCCTTTCTGATAGCGTCGTTTATTGTACCTATGCTGTTTGCACCGAGTATCCTACACCAAGATGCATGTTTGAGAAACATAGCAAGAATCTTATCCTGACGTTGCATTGGAGGGAATACATTTATGTCCTTTCTTGAAGGCATAACGATACATATTCCCCTACTGTATTTCTCAATACGGAAACTTTTTATATAACCTGAAGATATGGTAAGAGGACCGTAGAAATTGTCGGTATAGCCATCCAGAGTGTGAACGGTGACGACCTTGCCGCCAACGGAATTTATGAGTTTTGCCTTTTCTATCTGGCCTCTTGAGTTATACAGCTGCTGAGTGGCGTCATTGTCTTTTTTGCTTCTCTTGAAAGGAAAGTTGGCAGCAACGATTTCCCTCATCCTGCTGTCTATTTTACGGATATCTTCATCCCACAATTCTATGCTCTCGCCGTATGAGGTTTTGCATATTTCCCAATACAGACCGTTGGGCAGATTAAACTGGCAGCACAATACTTTGTCCGGGTAAAGTTCGCTCACAGCTTTCTGCAATATGAAATTCAATGTGCGAGAATAAGTTCTGCGACCATCAGGCTCGTAATAATCGACGAATTTGACACTATTATCATAGAATATCTCGTAACCAAGGCCTTTGAATGTATTGTCAACGATTGCCGCTATCGGGGTATTGTGCATATCTCCACTGAAATCCGGTTCTCCATAGATAAGATCGGCTATCGCTTTCAGCGGAGTACCTACCTCCACCTCGTAATACTGCGAATTGTTCTCGCAAAAAATCTTCACTTTCTCACTCATATAAATTGTCCATTAAATTATCAAGTTCACGTCTTTCTTTTTTCGTAGGGCGTCCCGAGCCGCGCTCCCTCTTGAGGAAGAAGGTTTCAACAGGCGCCCTCATCTTGTCGAGTTCCTCCTGAGGAGTAAGATTGTCGGCATAATTCTCAACCAAAGAAGCACCCACCCTCTTGTCGAGGATTTCCTTTACTTTATATGTAAAAAGAATGGCACCTTTGCGAACAGTTATGGTGTCGCCGATTTTCACATCTCTCGAAGGCTTTATATCACCCCCGTTAATCTTGACCTTGCCGCCTTTGCACGCATCGGCTGCCTCGGTTCTTGTCTTAAAGGCTCTTATTGCCCAGAGATATTTGTCTATTCTAACTTCCGCCATACTAAATCCACTCTTTCCAAGAAGCGTCGCTCGGCATTCTCCAATCTCCACGAGGAGAGAGATTCACACTTCCGACCTTAGGTCCATCCGGCATGCAACTGCGCTTGAACTGCTGATTGAAGAAGCGACGCACAAAGGTCTTGAGCCATTTTTCGATGACTGCCTTGTCGTAACTGCCGCTGAATGCTTTCTCTGCGAGATATTGAATTTTCTCGGGAGAGAAACCGAAACGGAGGAAGTAATAGAGGAAGAAGTCGTGGAGTTCGTATGGTCCCACAAGGTCTTCTGTCTTTTGGGTAATGTTGCCCTTATCATCGGCAGGCAGAAGTTCGGGAGAGATTGGTGTCGCAATAATATCCCAAAGCGTCTTTCGTGTCTTGGCATCAGCCTTATTGTCGGCAAACCATCCCACAAGATGTTTCACGAGAGTTTTAGGCACTCCTGCATTTACACCATACATACTCATGTGGTCGCCGTTATATGTGGCCCATCCGAGAGCGAGTTCCGACATATCGCCTGTTCCGACCACGAGTCCGCCGCACTTGTTTGCAAGGTCCATGAGTATCTGCGTGCGCTCGCGTGCCTGAGTGTTTTCGTAGGTCACATCCGTAATCTCCGGGTTATGGTCTATATCCGCAAAATGCTGCTTGCAGGCCTTTGCAATAGATATTGTTTTAATGCTCACGCCAAGGGATTCCATCATTGAAACAGCATTGCCCTTCGTCCTTTTTGTCGTTCCAAAACCGGGCATTGTGACTCCCAAAATATTTTTTCTGTCTATGCCGAGACGATCAAATGCCTCCACCGTAACAATGAGGGCAAGGGTTGAATCCAAACCGCCCGAAATTCCCACAACCGCACTCTTTATTCCAGTGTTTGCAAGTCTTACGGCAAGAGCCTCCGACTGTATTGCAAATATCTCCTCACATCTTTCATCGAGAGAACTTCCCTTCGGAACAAAAGGCATAGAATCCACTTTTCGAGTCAGTTCAAACGGAACGATATTTCTCGGAAGCGTTACCTCGCGATAAGTTTTCTCTATTCCGAAATCACTTGCCGAGCCCATGAACGAGGTGTTCTTGCGACGGTCATGAAGCAGTCTCTCTATGTCTATTTCGCTCACCACAAGTTGCTCCTTTGAGGAAAATCTTTCTCCTTCCGCGAGGATAGTTCCGTTTTCCGCAATTATGCCGCAACCCTCAAACAAGAGGTCGGTTGAAGATTCTCCAAAACCTGCCGAAGAATATACGATAGCTGAAATAGTCCTTGCAGACTGGCCTTTTACAAGGTTGCGACGGTATTCGTGCTTGCCTGCGATTGCATTTGAGGCTGAGAGATTAAAAATGATTTGAGCCCCTGCAAGAGCCTGCAGACTGCTTGGAGGCACAACTGTCCAAAGGTCTTCACATATCTCTATGCCGAATGTGACATCTCCCAAACATACGAGAATATCGTTGCCAAACGGCACACTTTGTCCGCAAAGAGTGATTTCCGAAACATCAGAATCGGCTGCCGAAGCAAACCATCTTGTCTCATAAAATTCACCATAACCCGGACGGAAAGTCTTTGGTACCACTGCCGCTATTCTTCCCGAGGAGACAACTACGGCACAATTGTATAGGCGGTTCCCGAC
Source organism: Bacteroidales bacterium (assembly GCA_021443515.1). GTDB lineage: Bacteria > Bacteroidota > Bacteroidia > Bacteroidales > UBA932 > Cryptobacteroides. Next base: position 3,188 of record JABUTT010000093.1, on the reverse strand, counting down.
TGCAACAGGAAGGCCCACAATCGAAGTCACCTTCAGATTCTCTGTTGCCTTTACGATTTTTCCCAGACCCTCCTCAGCCTTTTGAATGAGCGCTGAAGACGAGAAAAGGTCGGCACAAGTATAGCCTGTTATGCACAGTTCAGGAAAAGAAACAACCTCGACATTTTGTTTCTCTGCCTGAATGATGAGTTCTATTATTCTTTCAGCATTTTTTGCCGGGGAAGCTATTTCCACGACAGGAATTGCCGAAGCGACTTTTATGAATCCGAAATTATTCATCTCTATTCCTATATTTTTAGCAAAGATAGAACTTATTTTGTACTTTTGCGTTATCAAATCATTATCAACATGAAAGTAGGCATTTGCAATGACCATGCAGGAGTTGTTCTAAAGAACAAACTTACCTCAGTTCTCAAGGAAAGAGGATATGAAGTTGTAAACATCGGAACAGACTCCGAAGAAAGCATAGATTATCCGGACGTCGCCCATCCTCTTGCAGGCAGGATTGAAAGCGGAGAACTTGATTTCGGCGTGGCTATATGCGGCACCGGCAACGGAATGGCGCTCGCGCTCAACCATCATAAAGGCATTCGTGCGGGGCTTGCGTGGAATAGTGAAGTTGCCTCTCTCGTGAAGAGACACAATAATGCAAATGTTCTCGTTCTTTCTGCACGTTTTGTAAGCGACGAGCAGAACATAGAAAATCTTAAGGCCTATCTCGACGCTTCTTTTGAAGGTGGTCGCCACGAGAGAAGAGTTGAGAAAATTCTTGAATTTTAAGCATCGTTTGGAGCCTTTAATTTCCATAATTTCAGTAAATTATAATGGGTTTGAACTCACTTGCGGGATGATTGATTCCCTCATGAAGTTCAATAGCGTTCCTGCTGAAATCATCATCGTTGACAACGGTTCAAAGACTGATGAAAGTCTGCTTTTGAAAGAGAAATACGGAGATAGCATCATCGTCATAAGAAGTGAAAAAAACCTCGGCTTTGCGGGAGGAAACAACCTCGGCATCAAAGAGGCAAAGGGAAAATTCCTGTTGTTGCTTAACAACGATACTGAAATCAAAAGCGACAGTCTCGGCTTCCTTGTGTCTTTCCTCGAGAGTCATCCCGATGCCGGAATCGTGTGTCCCAAAATAAAGTTTTTCGATACTCCCGACATCATTCAGTTCGCTGGCTTCACTCCTCTTTCCCCTATCACTCTCCGCAATTCCATTATCGGGTTCAGGGAGGAGGATAAAGGTCAGTACAACACTCCACACACCACACCATACGCCCACGGAGCCGCAATGATGGTACGCCGTTCCGCATTAAATGAGGTTGGAACTATGTGTGAGGATTATTTCCTTTACTATGAGGAACTTGACTGGTCTTTGCGGTTTGAGGACAAGAATTGGCTCATCTGGTATGACCCTGAATGTACCATATACCACAAAGAAAGCAGCACCACAGGGAAAGATAGTCATTTAAGAAGATATTATCTTACAAAAAATCGTCTTATCTTTGCGAAAAGAAATCTCGGTCTTGTCTCACGATGGTTTTCTTTTGCTTATCAAATATTTATTTCTGCTCCACTCAGGGCGCTTTCATATATCCTCAAAGGCAAACGAGGCTATTTGAAACCCATACTTCGTGGTCTGAGGGACGGAATAATGCAGTGAAGGCATAAAAATTGAGGCAAAAATTATAAAATTTAATATGAAAGTTGCTCTATTCATTGACACATACTATCCTACGTTAGATGGAGTTTATAAGGTTGTGGATAACTATGCCCGCAGGCTTGCGTGCAAATGTGATGAAGTTGTTGTCTATGGCCCCAAGGTTGCCGGATGGAAGGAATCCGATGACGAGAAAACATTTCCCTACAAGATTAAGCGTTGTAACTCTTTCTTCTACAAAAAGGTTAACTATTTCCTTCCTTTTCCGCATACCGACATTCCATTCTTAAGGGAATTGTTGAAGCAGGATTATGACATCGTCCACATCCATTCTCCATTCCCTTTGGGATTGACCGGAGTCCAGTATTCCAAAATTAAGAAGGTCCCTATCGTGGCGACTCTCCACTCCCAATACAAGCAGGATTTCAAGAAAACATTCAAAGGCAAACTGATAGCCAAAATCGCCATGTGGCAAATAATGTCGGTTTTCAACAGATGTACTGAATGTTGGGCAGTGAATGACGACATCCGAAAATTATATTTGGGGGAATATGGCCTGAAAGTGCCGGCAAGAGTACAGCTGAACGCAACTGACCACAAGGCAGTTTCAGACCCTGTAGCGGCCGCAGCTGAAGTCAATAAACTCTATGGCCTGAAAGAAGACGAAAAAGTCTTCCTTTTTATAGGCAGAATCACATTCATCAAAAACATCGATTTTATTGTCAGATCTCTCAGTATCCTAAAAGAAAAAGGACACAGTTTCAAGATGCTGTTCGTGGGAACAGGAGCTCATGAGAAAAAACTGGCGAAACTCATAAAGTCGCTGAATCTTGAAGATTGCATAATGATGTGTGGAGAAGTTTCAGATGTAAGTCTTCTTGAAAAAATATATTCTCGCGCAGACCTTTTCCTCTTCCCTTCTCTTTACGATTCAAACTCTATTGTTCAGATAGAGGCTGCCTGCCAGAGGACTCCTACCGTCTTTCTTGAAGGAGCTCGTACCGCTTGTACGATTACCGACAATGTAAATGGTTATATAGTATCTCCGAAAACTGAAGAAGCATACGCAAATCGTATTATTGAAATTTTTTCCGACAAAGAGGCCTACGAAAAGGTATGCGATGCTGCCCAAAGAGACATTTACAAGAATTGGGATGATATCGTAGATGAGGTCTATGCACGCTACGAGGAACTCATAGCTAAGAATAAGGAACTCAAGAAAGCAAACTGAGAAGCAGTATTTACTCTTCAATCTGCCTGATGATGGACTCGGCAGTATTGACGGCTTTGCTATGCCAGGTGTTCAGCGCCACTCGGTAAATCCAGGTGCTCAACTTGCTTTCTTCGCAATTGTTTATTGTTTAACTATTTGTCTCACGCATGATAATCGCACATTAGACGCAAGTTGGAGACTTTTACTGCACAAATAAAGAAGACTGTAAAAATTATTTAGAGATACAAAAACAAAAAAAGAGGGCCGGTGACTGATGTCATCGGTCCTCTTTAGGAAAAAGCGGCGGCGACC
>JABUTT010000156.1 GCA_021443515.1 Bacteroidales bacterium | reverse complement strand
AATTTTATGCATAAAATTTTAACTTTTTTGAAAAATTTTTTTTGAGGTTTTTTCGAGGCAAAATCATGCATACAGTGGCTTCTATTCAGGATTTTAACTTTTCGTATGGTCCATTTTAATCCTCATTTTTGACATTCTCCCCTTCGGGGGTTGTTTTTTTTTAGTTTTATTTTATTTAACTTCGCATGGAATTCTCTCTCAAAATTTTGCCCGAACGAGGCGAATTTGAGATTTTGGCGGTGTATTTTGAGGCGCCGGCAATTAAGGCAGAGATTTCGGCGAAATTGATTGAAAAATATAACTAAATTTTAGCTATGTACGCTATAAATCGTGAGTTAAGGAGATTTATCCTTACAATTCTCTTCTTTATCGGCTCTATGCAGCTCGCAAACGCTCAGCATGCAGCCATAAAGACGAATCTTCTATCGGACGCATTCACCAACATCAACCTCGGCGTAGAGATTGGTCTTGCTCCCAAATGGACATTGGACATCCCCGTCCAGTACAACCCTTGGTCTTTCCGCAACGGAACGATGAAATGGAAGCACCTCACCATTCAGCCTGAGGCACGTTACTGGTTCTGCGATCGTTTCTCACGTCACTTCCTGGGAATCCACGCTCATGGCGGTATCTACAATATCGGCGGCATCAAGAACAACATCAAATACATGGGTTTCGATGTGTCTCGTCTGAGTGAGGAACGCTTACAAGGCTGGTTTGCAGGTGCCGGTATCTCTTACGGTTATGCTTTTATTCTCGGCCGCCACTGGAATCTTGAACTGGAAGCAGGTGTAGGTTACGCTTACACTCGCTCAGATACTTACAAGTGCACGGATTGTGGCAGCAAAGTGGAGGAGAACGTCCCTCGCCATTATGTAGGCCCAACCAAGGCGGCAATCAATCTTGTTTATGTATTCTAAAACGACGACCGAACGATGAAAAAGATAATAATCACAGCATTTTCTGCACTTCTCTTCACTTCTCTCAGCGCTCAGAAGATAACTGGAGACGTGTCAGTTGACAGCCTTCACATCAGCCGCAACGGCAAATTCCTGGCGGTGAGCATGAAGATGAACACGAAAGACCTGAATGTCCCTCCGGTTGGTACGGTAATTTACACCCCGAGAATCGTGAATGGCAAGGATTCGACCGACCTCAAGTCAGTTGGAATCTATGGCCGTAACCGTTATTTTACCCAACTCAGAAATGAGAATGGCCCAATAACAGGCGAGGATGAGATGTTCTACAAGGCTGCAAAAACCCCCGGTGTAATAGATTACGACGCAATCATCCCATTTGAAGAGTGGATGAACGGCGCGGACTTCAAACTCCACAGAAGCGACTGCGGATGCTGCAAGACCGTTCTTGCTGAGAACGAAAACAACCTCGGTAAATGTGACGACGAGTCAATTTTCTTCCCAACTCTCATCAACGTGACACCTGTTGCAGAAGCGGTCAAGAAGCGTGAACTCAAGGGCGAGGCCTTTGTGGATTTCGTAGTCAATAAGACCTACATTCACCCGACTTACCGCAATAACGCCAACGAACTCGGCAAGATACGTTCTACAATCGACGTTGTTAAGAGCGACAGCGACGTGACCATCACCAAAATTTACTTGAAGGGTTTTGCATCGCCTGAAAGTCCATACGAGCACAACACTTACCTCGCAAGAGAGAGAACGATAGCTGTAAAGAACTACATCAAAAACTACTACGATTTCGACTCATCAATCTTTGAAACAGATTACGAGCCTGAGGATTGGGTAGGTTTGAGGGAATTTGTCGAAAAATCTCCTCGTATTGCGAACAAGAAGGCCATCCTCAAACTCATCGATGCAGGTATGGATCCTGATGTCAAGGAAAACAAAATCAAGCAGAATTACTGGAAGGACTACAATTACATTTTCAACACCTGCTATCCGGCACTCCGCCGCACAGACTACAGGGTTGTATATGTAATCACCGAATACACTACAATCGAGGAACTCAGGAATGCATTCGAGAACAGACCTCAGAACCTTAGCCTTAATGACTTCTACCGTCTTGCAAAGGAATATCCTGCAGGCTCACCTGAGTACGAAGAGGTATTCGAAACGGCAGTCAGAATGTATCCTAACGACGAAATTGCGAACCTCAATGCAGCGAACACTGCAATGCGTCTCGACAAGAACGATGCAGCGAAGAAGTACCTTGCGAAAGCAGGCGACAGCGCAGAGGCAGTCTATGCAAGAGGTGTCCTCGCATACCGTACTCAGGACTTCAAATCCGCACGCGCCTACATGGAGAAAGCTCTTGAAATGGGCGTAGAAAAGGCTCAGGAAGTTCTTGATACCCTCGGCGAAATCGGAAAATAACATAAAAAGATAAATTTAATTCATTAAATTCCAACAATATACACAACACTAACTAAATTAAACACAAATGAAAAAGATTCTATTTTCATTGGCAGCGATCGCTTTATTGGCATCCTGCGCGAAAGAGCCTGTGAACAAGGGGGACAATGATGTTTACTCAAGCGACGAGGCTTCTCTCATCATCAACTTCCATTATGGAACAGCCGGTACCAAGGCTCTTAGTGGCCTTGACAATGCTACCACGGAAGAGGGTAAGGTCATTAATGCCGACTTCTATTTCTACGACGAGAATGGCAACTATGTCGCTCGCGGTACTCACGCTACTGGCTGGGATGTAAACGGAACAACTCCTGCAGGTAACATCGAGTCAGAAAAGACTTCAGTCATCACTATCACCGGTCTCAAGAACAAGACTCAGATTACTCAGATGCTCTGCGTCCTGAATCATCCTAACGGAGCCGATTTGGCACAGAAGAGCCTTAAGGATGTAAATGCCGAACTTAAATTTGATGGTACAAATGGTGTCAAGACCTATGGCGCAGCAGGTGAATTCTTGATGAGTACAACAGCTTATCTTGATGGTACTCCTGAAGCTCCATTTGTTCATACAGTGGCTATCACAGAAGAGAATTTCCTTCAGGAAGTTCCTAAATACGAGGACATTACAACTGAGGAATATAAGGATAAGGCAGTTCAGATTTATGTTGAGCGTGTAGCAGCAAAGGTAAGTTCTACTGTTGATAATACCAAATTAGCCAGCAAAGGATCTTATACAGATGGTACCACAACATTCAGTGTTTACCAGATTCCTTATCCACAGGGTTCTGAAGGTTTCATCGTTGACGCAGAAAAGGAAGACCTTTTCCTTGCAATATCAGGTTGGGGCTTGAACGCAACTTCAAAGTATTATTTCCCATTCAAGAAACTCTTCGAGAACAGTGCATATCTTGCACCGGATTACGAATACTTTCCTTATTGGAGTGCCTCTGGATCATTCCGCAGCTACTGGGAGGAATCTCCTTGGTATGGTCGTGGTGTGAATGTCGCTCCTTCAGAGAAGCCTGCAGATGCAGATCCTGAAGCATACGATCTCAACTACATAACTTACAACCAGGCTAATGTAGCAGCCGGTGGCGTTTCTTATTGCAACCCTAACACTTTCAAACCTTGGTGGATTACAGGAAGTTCAGCCGCTATTCAAAGACCTGTTGCCGATACAACACCAGTTCCTGAAAATTTTGACAGAAGGTGGAACAATACCGCTACTTGCGTTCTCGTTCAGACTATTCTTTTGAGAAATCAGCGCGATGCTGAAGGCGAAATTATCGATAACAAATTTGAGCCTGCTACTCTCTATCGTGGACAAGGTGTGCTTCGTACAGAGGCTAATCATCTCAGATACATCCTTTCTGCTTTGCCAGGTTATCTCCCTTGGAAGAAAGTCTCTACTGACCCAATCAAGTTTATTCAGGCAGAAGTTGCAGACTTCCAGACAGACGGCGCTCTCAATACCTACAACATCGGTGACGGCTACTGCGGTATCTATGTTAACGCTGCTCCTACAGGTTCAGTTGATAATAAGTGGTATAAGGCTGATTGCCAAACAGAAATCACTTTCGATACATTGGATCCAAAGACAGCAGAGTCTAACAGACGTATCTTTGTTGTAACAGAAACTCCTGATTCTTCAAAACCTACTGAGACAGTTACAAAAGACCTTAGCCAGACTGAGGTATTCAACGAGGGTAGAATGTACTATAGTATTCCTATCGAGCACAACCTTGATCCTCTTGCTGATCCATCACACCATTGGTATGATAAAGATCCTCGAACTGTTGTCGGTGACTATGGCGTCGTTCGTAACCACTTCTACAGCCTCACTATCAAGAGCGTTACGGGTCTTGGTCACGGCGTTTACGATCCAGACGTGAGAATCGTTCCTTCTGACGATGTTTCTTCATTCTATCTTGGCGCCGATATCCACGTTCTTTCTTGGCAGAAGGTATCTCAAGATGTTGATCTCCGCTAATTAGTTACTCTCTATATTTTGCAGCCGGGCAAATCCGGCTCGGCTGCAAAGTTTTTATATAAGTTCTTATTTAACCTTTTTACCGGAGGTTAAGGCCTCCAACCAGCCTGAGTGAACAGCGTTTCATAAGGCAAAATACAAAACTTGGTGCCCCACGTGCGGCACCCCCTAAATTGAAATTCCGCAGGTTATCCTGCAAAAGACATATAGATAAACGTTGTTTGTAAAACGACAGATAATATGAACAAAAAAACCATACTCCTGCTTGCCCTTGCAACTTTAGGCTTCTCGTCCTGCAAAACCGTTTTTGAGGACCAGCGTCCTTGCGATTTCAAGGTGAAGTTCGTTTATGACTATAATATGAAGTTCGCGGATGCGGCTGCAAACGAGATTGACAATGTGACTCTCTACGCATTCGACGAAGATGGCGAGGTTGCATGGCAGGGATCTATAGATAAGGCTGCTTTGGACAGCACCGATTACGCTATCAAATTGCCTTTGGAGGTCGCCAAGTATAATTTTGTCGCTTGGGCAAATGGCAAACAGATGCCGGGCGCAGTCCAGTGGCAAAGTGGCAAAACTAAAGCCCTGGACGATATGAGCCGTCATCTTCCGCTCAACTCGGACAACTCTCTCAAGTCTGACATCGTTCCTTTGTTCCATGGTTCTGTCGTTGATGAGGTAACTGAATATGCAGACCATATAGCGAACCTCCACCTTGTGAAGAACACCAATTCTATTCAGGTTATTCTTCAGCAGACTGCCGGTGCGCAGTTGGACTTTGATGAAGGTCGTTTCCAGGTATTTGTCACAGCAGACAATTCGGCATACGATATTGACAACGAGTTCATCCCTGTGGGCTCGCCTACACGCTATGATGCCTGGGATGTAAAGAAAGTTATTACCACAAAGGCAACTGTAACCGGTTATGAGGGTTTGAAGGCAGAGATGACCGTGCCTCGTCTCAGACCTGACTGCAATATGAGATTGCAGATTGTGGATACCCAGAGCGATTCGACAAGTCCTCTTCTTGACATTTCTCTCGTGGATGTGCTTTTGCTCGTTCGCAAACATTATTCGGAGACAATGCCAGCTCAGGAGTTCCTTGACCGTCAGGATGAATTTTCACTCATATTCTTTCTCGATGAAGGTTCCCGCTGGATACCTACCCATATCTACGTTAATTCTTGGAAAGTAGTTCTTCAGGACAGTCCGCTTTTGTAAAGAAAAAATGAAGTCTAAGGTAAATCATATATTGTTTTTATTGCTGACAGCCTTTCCTTTGGTACTGTTTGCACTCTCCTGCAATACGGTATTCGAGGATAAAGGTCCATGCGACGAAATCTCGACAGGGGAGTCCTATGTCGCTCATTTCATGTTCAGGACCGTGGATGGCAGCAACAACACAAAGGCTGTAGATGAGAATCTCGAGCCCGGGAAAGACCGTGAGAATTATCTTGACAGGAACCTCACACATTTCCTTGTATTTACAAACAATGCCGCGAATTCGGCAGACAACACCTTCCTCGCCGAGATAACAGAGGAAAAAATAGCTCCTCAGGACGACAGTGCCTACCCCGTTCTTTGGGATTTGGCTGCCCCTATTTCCGTGCCTATAAAGAACGAGGACGGAGAGGTTGTCGGACGTGGTCCTCTGACAGTGGAGCAGGTGGCATCAGGCTTCAAAATCGTGGTTCTTGCAAATGTCCCTCAGTCAGATTGGGAAGGTTTCAAGAGCAATTTGGAGACCGGCTATAAACTCAGTGAGTTATGTGCTGACCTTACATATACTTACACTCGCTTTGCATCCCTCAAAGATGTCTGCATTCCTATGTACGGAGTGCTGAATGTTGCTGCAGGTACAGCTTTCTTCCATAACATCTCAACTTTTGTCGGCCATATCGACCTTCTCAGGGCTATGACCAAGATTGAACTTGTTTGTTCCGAAGAAGATGACGAAATCACCGACGCATACATCACAAAGGCATATAACTCTAAGGGTAAGGTTTGTCCTACGGGCATCTATGACGAGGTTGAAAAGGAAGGCAGCAAGTGGAGCGACAAAACTATTACCCAGCATACTTTGAACATACCTTCACAGACAGCGACCACCACTAACCTGCAATTCTACCGCAAGGACAGTGACGGTAAGACCTGGGTTTGCTATGTGCCTGAGTTTGATAACATTAACGCAGGTGACGAGGCAAAATCCGTTATTAGCGTAAAAGGTATATTCAACGGTGAAGAGGAGGCAACCTACAACGTGCAGATGTGTGAATATGACGCTCAGGGACATGTTCCGGAAAATCCTACCTACCTGAATTTTGTACGCAACTATTACTTCCAGTTCAACCTCAAGAAGAATTCTTCAGGCAACCTCGTCGTGAAGGTCGATCCTTGGAATCGTTGGACATCACAGATTGCCACTGAAAGTTCAGAAGGTAAATATTGCTTCATGGCTTGGGGAGCGGATGAAACCGCAAACGACCCTTGGAATGTGGATGGACATTCGCCAAATGCCGATTACTATGCTTCCGAAGCGGGAATGCGTGAACTCGAATACCCTCAGATTAATTCATCTCTGGGCAAGCCGGTTTCGGCATATTACACCAGGGGTGGTATCAAGGTGGACTGCTACAAGAGTGCCGCAAGGTTCAGTTTCAAGATGACCGGTCCTGTGGGCGCAATCTGGACTGCCTCTCTCTCAAACGGTATCGACTTTGCCTTCCTGACAACCGACGGCAGCATCTCGGGCAAGCATCCCGTAATGCAGGGAATTGCGAGGGATGAAGCATTTGAAATAGCGGTCGTTCCTACAAAGGAATTGTTCGTGGGTGATGTTTACCACTCTCAGGACGGAACTGAACAAATTGTAGATGAAAACTTTAGGATAAAAACTCAGCTTTTCATAACAGTCCTTTATGCAACATCCGTGGGCACTGCCAACTACTTGGAAATAAATCCGGAGGCTACAACACTTTACCCGTTTGCGGGGGGTGAAGAGGATAAGTATGATGTGATGATTACCCAGAGGCCTATACAAGCCAATAATAATTAAGACAGGGCAAATGAAATTGATATATAGAAATATATTTGGAACAGCCGTTCTGATGCTTTCGCTCCTCGCATTCTTCTCTTGTGCGAAGGACGAGGCATTGAAAGGCGACAATAATGAAAATGAAGGCTATACCCTCGTTGTGACTACCCGTAAGGTGGAGACAAAGGCTGTGCAGCCGACTGCCCCTGAAGAGGACGGCAATACAGCCCTCAACGAAAACAAGATAAGCCGTATTGACGCTTTCATCATTGACCCTGATGGCGTAGTCAAGTACTATCAGAATTATTCCGATATTACTGCCCAGTCGGAGCATACGGTGGCTCTCAATGCAAAGCCTACTGACTTCGACCTTACAAAGTTGCACAGCATATATGTCATTGTAAATTATAGCGGCAATGTTGACCTCAGCGGCATTCAGAACCTTACCGCACTTAGAAATCTCGACATAAATCTTGGTGCAGACTTCAATCCAAACTCTCTCCAGGATGAATTTGTGATGGACGGCCACATCGATGACCAGACTTTGGCGATGGCAGGCGAAACCTACGAGGTACACGTTAAACGCGCTGCGGCTAAAATCCGTATCCACGTTTCATATTCTTCGGATCCGACTGTAAGACCTGCCGTATCGGAAACAAATCCATATCTGGCAAAGATGAATTGCTATGTGAACAATGCAAATTTGCTTGCCGACGGCACAAGGGTTACTGTGGACAGAATGAATCGTCAGTCTCAGACCAATTTCTACACCAACCTTCCGGGGCTCGAGGAAAATTGTTCATTCACCGTTTCGGGTTCGACCGCCGTTTCCGACTTCATCTTCTACTCTTATCCTAACGACTGGAATGTGGAAAACAGCAACGAGAGTTACATCTCGCTCATGGTTCCGCTTTGGGAAGGAGAAGGTGAGGCTGCAACGATTGTAGAAAACTACTACAAAATCCCTGTAAACTGGCGTCTTCCGGTGGATAACGACGAGGATGACCATATCGACCCATCCTATCTTTATCGTCTCGACCGCAACCACATCTACGAGGTGGAGGTCTATGTGGATGCCCTCGGCTCAAAAGACCCTGACGAACCGAAAGAACTTTATTGGACTTATCATATTCTTGATTGGACTGAGTCGGACAGAACTGTAGATGTACACGTCTATGATATTCAGTGGTTATGGGTTAAGGATGATGTTCTGGAAATGGACAATGTTTCCACTATTACCACTACTTTCGATGCTTCTCTCCTTGGTCCTAACCATGTTGTAACCATCGACAGCGTGCGTGTGGTTGAAAAGAACAAGGGTTGGTGGGCACAGACATACGACGGCACAGGTGTGTATCCGGGCTATTCCGGCGATATTAGTGTCACTCTTGAAAATACAACAAAGGGAACGATTACTATCGAGAGTCCTATTCCGGACAGATATGTCGGTAAGGAGTTCTGGATTTCAATAAAGAATACACAGTCAAATCCTGAATTGGTTCAGAGAATTCACGTTTATCAATATCCTGCAATCAACCTTACCCAGAGGGCTGACCCTGATGGTGCAGATGCAGGTGAAGGTCAGACCAATGCCAATGTGTATATGTACACGGTACTTCTTTCCGATATCCAAAACCTCCCTGACTACAATGTTTATCCGGATGAGTATGATCTGGAAGAAACGACTATGAGTCACGGTGAGACAATTACTGTAAGAAGAACCAGGGCAGCACAGACCTCCCTCTTGCTTAAAGAGAATGCTAAAATTGGTTATCCATTGACAGAAACTAATACATTTACAACCCCAAAAACCTATCTATGTCTGCCGGGAAATACCTTTGCTTGGTATTACATTTTTGACCCACCGGGATATAGTACATCAACCACTCTTTCCGGTTCTACCCGAATTACCTCAATTACAGCTCAGACTACTATTGAGACAGAGGAAAATAACTGGCTGATTTCTCCAAAGTTTATCCTTGCATCGCAGCGTGGTGCCAATTCTATATCTACATATAGTGGAGCTGCAAATGAATCTAATAATGCTAAACAGAATTGTGCCTCTTATTGGGAAAAAGTCAATGAGATTCAACCCGATGGAACAGTCTTAGAGGTCTTGTATCCTTCAGGTACATGGAGAGTTCCTACTAGAGCGGAGATGATGATGCTCGATGTGATGCAGAACCTGAAAAAGGCCCTTGTTAAAAAGGTTCTTGAAGGTGGTTGTTATTTCAATGCTGCAAATCCATTGGGGACGAGTTACTATTATATTATGATGGACCCTCGTACTAAACAATCTTCGCCTACCGCTGTGCGTTGCGTACACGATATCAAATAAGAAATTTAGATGAAAAGATTCATTACATATATAGTTTTCGCTCTGACACTCGTGCTGACGTCTTGCCAGAGGGAAACTATGTCTGGAAACGGAGGTCTCGAAGTTGATGAGAACGGAAGAGTGACGCTTACCTTCTCTGCCACCGCTTCGGCTCTTACTACTATAACTGCCACAAAGGCCGCAATTGAAGATGAGGTAAGACGTATCGACCTTCTTGTATTTACAGGTAAGAGTGGCGGCGTCGGAGGCCAGTTCATAGAGAAGGTACACGCGACTGATATTACATACGACCCTGTCTCAAAGTCGGGAACTTTCAAGGCAACTGTTTCAAACAATGCGCGTATTTTCCACATTCTGGTTAATTACGATGACATTGACGGTATCAATGAGCGCGATATTTTGATGAAATATGAGAATGACATTATCCCATATCTCCACGTTGACCCGGATAATAATGGCAATGTTGTTATGATATATTGGGGTAGGATGGATTTCTCGGTAGAAGGTCTTCCTGCATCGGGTGCAATAGGTTCTGTTCCTCTCTATCGTAATCTTGCAATGGTAACGGTCGAGAATAATGACACCGATTTCGATGTACTGGGTTTCAGCCTCTGCAACTATCCTAAAACAAGTTCTGTCAGCCCATTTGATGCGACCGCTGTAGAAAATCCTTTTGCTTGGAATATAAGCAAGCCGACCATTCCGGAAGCTCCTTCTCACACAGATAGTGAGTCTGCCCCTGATATGGATCCTAAATACACTGCGGACTATGAAAATCCTGCGGGAGACCAACTCTATGTTATTCTTAGGGCGCGTTTGAGGGAACCAGGGCAGACCGCGTTTGGACCGGAACTCTATTATAAGGTGCTTCTTTCCGACAAGGAATGGGAGCCATATCCTGTGGTGCGTAACGTTAACTTCATTATAAAAATTAACGCTATGAAGGCTCACGTGGGCGTGCCTACTTTTGAAGAGGCTAAGAAATCTGCCCCTATCAACGACCTTACAGGAGTGGATGTGATTCCTTTCTCTCCACAGATTAGCGATATGGATAGTAATTCACTTATAGTGGACCCTCAGAATCATTACATTATGACAATAGGTTCCTCTGTGGACTTTGAAAGCGATGTGACTGTGATTCGTGGTGGAACTTCACTTGTGGGTAAGGAAATATCTGTAATAGAATATAACGACCCAGAAGATATTCTCAGCAATGTGAGATTTGAAGGAGATGTTTTGGGTAATTCAGGTTATGTTAAGGGTACTGTCGCTAATGTTGACGCGCTCAAGACTGCCGAAATTCGCGTAAAAGTCGGACACCTGGCACGCAAGATGACTATCGTGGCGTTCCCTAAGTATTATCTGACATACACTGCAAAAAATACTTCAGGAGTTCCTATTTCTAAGTTTAATGGTGTGGATACGCCTATTGACTTGCATTTCCATCTTGATGAAAACATTCCTTCTGCTGAGGAATATCCGGATATGTATCCTATCACAGTGATGATACGTGCCGATAATCTCTATCCTGTTGACGAGATTGGTAAGCAGATGCTTATCACTCACGACTATAAGCAGGGCGAAATCTGGTACACCTATTATGCATATCAGGCTGGAGACCATGTTCTTCATTTCAAGACAGCGGTCGAACAACCTATCATCTACGATATGGAGAGCACATATTTCTATGATGAAGGTCAGAAGAGTGTTACTGTTTCAGATGGTTCATTTGAAGGAACCATCAAAGCAGGTGCAATATTGCTCGCTGCTAACGACAACGACTCATACGCTTTGTCCCTTGGCCAGACTTATGGAGGCACTGTTACTCTTTACCGCGACAGTAACTATGCAAACAGCGTAGGTACTTGCAAGTTTGTGCTTGGTTCAGACGGACGCTACAAACTCGAGCAGGATGTAGCATTCACTCTCCCTGTCGGTTCAAATGGCGTTTATCTCCAGTACCAGTACGACAAGACTTACACCATCGCCGGCAAGACCTTCGCCTTCACCCATAACTGCCGTACCTCAGCAGATCCAGAAACTCTCGTCGCTGCAACTATCAGTAGTCCTTATACGATAGA
>JABUTT010000235.1 GCA_021443515.1 Bacteroidales bacterium | reverse complement strand
CTTGGCAAAACCTACATTGGATTTACGAAACTTATAAACAAATACTATTAACTAATAACCGTATGGAGAATTATTTGAAAACGGCCCAGAGCTGGCTCAGTGACAGCTTTGATGAGGAAACAAGAGAAGAAGTCCGCAAGATGATTGCAGGTGATCCTGTTGTGCTTGAGGACGCATTCTATCGCAATCTGGAGTTTGGTACAGGCGGTCTTCGCGGCGTGCTTGGAATCGGTACAAACAGAATGAACAAATACACCGTGGGAATGGCTACCCAGGGACTTGCGAACTACATCGTGAAGAATGTTCCAAAGGGGGAGAACTCAATCTGCATAAGTTACGATTGTCGTAACCACAGCGAGGAGTTTGCCCATATTACCGCAAATGTGATGGCTGCCAACGGTCTCAAGGTTTATCTTTTCGAGAACCTTCGCCCGACCCCTGAACTTTCATACGCAATCCGCCTTAAAGGTTCAATAGCAGGAGTTATGGTCACCGCTTCCCACAACCCTGCTGAGTACAACGGCTACAAGGTTTTCTGGAATGACGGAGCACAGATTACTTCCCCTGTCGATAAGGCTATCGTGGCAGAGGTAAATGCCATTTCTTCGCCTGCCGAGGTCAAGTTTGACCCAGGTGTAAACGCTTCCAAAATCGAATATATGGGAGAAGAGGTTGATAAACTCTATCTTGATGATATTCTGTCACTTACTCTTGATGAGGAAAGTCGTGCCAAATATGCCAAAGACCTTAAAATCGTCTATACTCCTCTTCACGGAACAGGCGTGAAACTGGTGCCTGAGGCTCTTGCGCGTCTTGGCTTCGAAAGCGTATATCACGTAAAGGAACAGGATGTGAATGACGGCGATTTCCCTACAGTAAAGTCTCCAAATCCTGAGGAGGCATCAGCTCTTGCAATGGCAATCGCCAAGGCTGAGGAAGTCGGCGCAGACCTCGTTCTCGCAACTGACCCTGACGCAGACCGCATGGGTATCGCAGTCCGCAACAACGAAGGCAAAATTGTGCTTTTCAACGGTAACCAGACCGCCTCAATGATGACTTACTATGTGCTTCGCAAGTGGGCTGAGAAAGGTAAAATAGACCCTACAAAATACTGTGTGAAGACTATCGTGACAACCGAACTCATCACTGCCATCTGCAAGAAATTCGGAGTAAAGGTTTATAATGTTCTCACTGGCTTCAAATACATTGCTGAGATAGTAAAGCGCAATGAAGGCAAGGGTGAATTCATCTGCGGCGGCGAGGAAAGTTACGGCTTCAACCTTGGCGAATATGTTCGCGACAAGGATGCTGTCATCGCTTGCAGCATTGTTTCTGAATGCGCCTGCTGGGCAGCATCTCAGGGCAAGAGCCTCTATCAACTCATGCAGGACATTTATGCCGAGTTCGGCTACTACAAGGAGGGACTTACCTCACTTGTCCGCAAGGGAAAGGCAGGCGTAGAGGAGATTGCCGCAATCATGACCTCTTACAGGAACAATCCTCCTGCAGAACTCGCAGGGTGCAAGGTTGTGAAGGTTGTGGATTATCTCGACACTGCTTCTACCGGACTTCCTTCAAGCAATGTACTCCAGTTCTTCAGCGAGGAGGGAGATGTGGTTTCAGTTCGTCCGAGCGGCACAGAACCTAAGATCAAGTTCTACTTCGGCGCTCGCGGCAACTCTGCAGATGCCAAAATCGCTGCTCTCCGCGACCAGTTCATCAAGTAAATAGCTTCTAACCGATTATTATAAAAATGCCGGCTGTCCATAATGGATAGTCGGCTGTTTTATTGTGCTTGGGCTGCCACGGTGCTGTAGTCGAGGCTGCCAGACTCTTATTTAATTTCTACCAGATTATCGAAAATGTCAGAGTAACGTTTTACATCAAGATTCCAACGGCCTTGCAGTCTCAATGTCATCTCGATTAGGTGACGGAGCATACCCTTGCCTCCCGGATAAGGGCTGATGATGTCTGCCGCCTCTTTAACCTCTGGGGCTGCATCTGCAGGGCATATACTCAGTCCGCAAAGTTTGAACACCGGGATGTCGGGAAGGTCGTCGCCTGCATAGACCACATTCTGAGGGTCCAGACCTCTGTCGGCGCAGAATTTAATGAACGCCTCTTTCTTGTCGTTTGCAAGGAGGATGATGTTTTCTTCAGGTATGCCGCTGGTCTTGAATCTTGATTTTATGCTCAAGGAGTGGCCGCCTGTGATTATGCCCACGGTGTAGCCGTTCATACAAGCAATGCGTATTGCCTGGCCGTCTTTTGCGTCAAAAACACGGATAAAGTCGCCGTTGGTGAAGCAGGTGAGGGAGCCGTCTGTGGCAACTCCGTCAACGTCAAAAGTGAAGGTGTCGATTCTCGCAAGCGCCTTCTGGATTTCGCCCATCGATTTGCCCATTGCTACGACTGTTTACCGTGGTTGAAGTCGCCCATGTTGAAGGTAAGACCCTGCTGGGGATTGTCGCGTTTTATGGTACCGAAATGAGATTCGTACTTTGAGATATTGTCTGAGAGCGCCTGCAGGAACTGTTTTGCGTGTTTCGGGTTCATAATCAGGCGTGAAATTACTTCCGGTTTAGGTATTCCCGGAACCATTTCTGCAAAGTCAAAAATGAACTCGTCTGCCGAGTGGGTTATGAGCGCTAAATTTGTGTATTTTCCGTGTGCTATTTCTTGAGAAATAGCGAGGTCCATTCCCTTGTTTTCTTCCATAGTGATTTTTGTTGGTTTTCGATTTCAAAGATAGCAAAAAAAGTAGTATATTTGCGACTTTGTTAATAGTATTAATTACAAACCGATATAAAATGGAATTATCTGCCAAGTATAACCCTTCAGAGGTGGAGGACAAGTGGTACGGCTATTGGACCTCCCACAATCTTTTCCACGCAGAACCGGACTCAACCAAAAAACCATATACAATTGTCATCCCGCCGCCTAATGTGACAGGAATTCTGCACATGGGACACGTGCTCAACAACACTCTCAACGACGTTCTCATCCGTAAGGCAAGAATGGACGGAAAGAATGCCTGCTGGGTGCCGGGAACTGACCACGCAAGTATTGCAACCGAGAACAAAGTTGTTGCAAAACTTAAAGGAATGGGTATAAAGAAAGAAGACCTCACCCGTGAGGAATTCCTGAAATATGCCTGGGAATGGAAAGAAGAGCACGGAGGCATCATCCTGAGGCAGCTTCGCAAACTCGGAGCATCCTGCGATTGGGACCGCACAAGGTTCACTATGGAGCCCGAACTCAGCAAGGCGGTAATCAACACCTTCTGCTATTTCTATGAGAAAGGCCTCATCTACAGGGGCGTGAGAATGGTCAACTGGGATCCTGTAGGCCTCACAGCTGTTTCAGACGAGGAGGTTATCCACCAGGAAACCCAGGCAAAGTTCTATCATATCCGTTACTATATTTCAGACGGCAACGGCAAGCCTACTAAGGATTATCTCGTAGTTGCTACCACTCGTCCCGAGACCATTATGGCCGATGCGGCTATATGTGTGAACCCACTCGATGAACGTCATTTCTCACTCCACGGAAAGAAAGTCCTCATTCCTCTCATCAACAAGGAAATCCCTGTGATTCAGGACTCTTATGTCGATATGGAATTCGGAACAGGCTGCCTCAAGGTAACTCCTGCCCACGATGTGAACGACTATGAAATCGGTATGCGCCACAATCTTCCGGTTCTCGAAATCATAGATGACCACGGTCGTCTCAATGAGAATGCGCAGATTCTTGTGGGTGTTGACCGTTTTGAGGCACGCAAGCAGATTGAAACTCTTCTCGAGCAGGCGGGTTGTCTTGAAAGGACTGAGCCATACGTTTGTCCTGTGGGCTATTCAGAAAGAACACACGCAGCCATTGAGCCAAAACTTTCTGCACAGTGGTTCCTCAAGATGGAGGGTCTTGCAAAGGAGGCTCTCGCAAGCGTGGAAGAGGGAAGAGTCAATCTCATCCCCGACAAATACCGCAATACCTATCGTCACTGGATGGAAACGGTCCGCGACTGGTGTATTTCACGCCAGCTCTGGTGGGGCCAGCGCATTCCTGCCTACTATCTTCCTGACGGAAAAATCGTGGTTGCACCTACTGCGGAGGAGGCTCTTGCGAAGGCTCAGACAATCAATCCTGCTTTCACTGCTGCTGATTTGACCCAAGATGAAGACGTACTCGACACCTGGTTCTCATCTTGGCTCTGGCCTATTTCGGTCTTTGACCCTGAGGCTCCGGGCTGTCCTGATCACAAGCCAAATGCAGACCTTCAGTACTTTTATCCTACAAGCGACCTCGTGACAGGTCCGGACATCCTCTTCTTCTGGGTTGCGCGTATGATAATGGCGGGCAACGAGTTTATGAAGGAAGAGCCTTTCACAAACGTTTATCTTACGGGTATCGTGCGTGACAAGTTGGGAAGGAAGATGAGCAAGAGCCTCGGAAACTCTCCTGACCCTCTCGATTTGATAGAAAAATATGGTGCAGATGCAGTCCGTCTCGGCATGATGCTTTGCGCAAGTGCAGGAAACGACATCCTCTTTGACGAGAGCCAGGTCGAGCAGGGAAGAAACTTCTGCAACAAAATATGGAACGCTTTCCGTTTCTGCCAGATGCAGGAAATCGATGAGAATGCCGCCCAGAAAGAAAGTTCAGCCCTTGCAGTCAAGTATTTCGATATGCTGCTCTCGCAGACTATAAGCGTTGTCGAGGATCATTTCGCAAAATATCGTATCAACGATGCGATTATGACTGTTTACAAACTCTTCTGGGACAATTTCTGCGCAGAATATCTTGAAATAATCAAGCCCGAATACGGCAAGAAGATGGATCGCGCGACCTACAATGCCACCCTCAGCTTCTTCGACAGCCTTCTCAGGATGCTTCATCCGTTCATGCCGTTCATTACGGAGGAACTTTATCAGGCGATATCTCAGAGGAAGGATGGTGAGAGCATAATGTACGCCGCATTCCCTAAGGCAGGCAAGGTTGAGGCCAAGTTCCTCGAGGCTATGGGCGTGGCTCTCGAGAGTGTTATGGGTGTGCGTAACGTCCGTGCTCAGAAACAGCTTTCTCCAAGGGAGTCGCTTAAGGTTTGCCTGAAGGAAAACTATCCTGCAGAGGTTCTGCCAGTTCTCGAGAAACTTGCAAACGTGGCTGTTGCACCTGCGACAGACGGCGTCGGAGTAAGTTTCATGGTTCGCTCTCACGAGGTCAAGGTGCTTCTTGAAGGCAAGGTTGACACTGAGGCGGAAAAGGTAAAAATTCTCGCCGACATAGCTTATCAGGAGCAGTTCCTCGCAACCACGAGAAAGAAACTCTCCAATGAATCATTCGTTGCACACGCTCCCGAGGCAGTTGTAGCAAACGAGAGGAAGAAGGAAAGCGATTCACTTGCAAAACTTGAGGCTCTCAGAGCAGCGCTTGCACAACTTCAATAACATGATATCCATAAACTCACTAACCCTCAGTTTCGGAAGTTTTGATTTGCTGAATAATGTGAACTTTCACATCAGCGACGGCGACCGGATAGGGCTTGTGGGTAAAAACGGCGCGGGCAAGACCACTATGCTCAAACTCATTTGTGGCCTTCAGTCGCCTACAAAGGGCCAAATAAGCGTTCCTGCAGGTTGCCGCATAGGCTATCTTCCGCAAATTATGGAACATCACAAGGGAAGGACCGTACTCGATGAAGCGATGACGGTCTTTGCTTATTTTGATGAACTTGAAAAAGAGGTAGATGGCATAAATGCCCAGCTTGCCGAGCGCACGGACTATGAATCAGCCTCATATCAGAAACTTTTTGACCGCCTTACAGAGATAAACGACATTCTCTCCCTCCAGTCGGGTGAGGCGAAGGAAGCCATTGCAACCCGTACTCTCATGGGGCTCGGCTTTCACAAGGATGAACTTTCACGCAACACCGAGACCTTTTCGCAGGGCTGGAATATGAGAATAGAGCTTGCGAAAATTCTTCTCTCGGAGCCCGACATTCTGCTTCTTGATGAGCCTACCAACCACCTCGACATAGAGAGTATAGAATGGCTCGAGAACTATCTCAAGTCCTACAAAGGCACGATTCTCCTGATTTCTCACGACAGGAAATTCCTCGATAACATCACCACGAGGACTGTTGAAATCATGCTCGGGCAGATTTACGACTACAAAGTTCCTTACTCTAAGTACAAGGAACTCCGTGCCGAGAGGATAGCCCAGCAGAAAGCCGCCTACGAGAACCAGCAGAGGATGATTGAGAAGACCGAAGACTTCATTGCACGTTTCCGCTACAAGCCTACAAAGTCCAATCAGGTCCAGAGCCGTATCAAGGCACTCGAAAAACTCGACAGGATCGAAATAGACGAAGAGGACAACAGCACGCTGAACGTGAAATTCCCACCAGCTCCAAGAAGCGGTGATGTGGCCTACAAGGCTGTGGAATTGAGCCTCGGCTATCCTCAGAAGGTTGTGTTCAGGGACGCGAACATAGAACTCAAGCGAGGGGAGAAGGTTGCCCTTGTGGGCCGCAACGGAGAGGGAAAGACGACTCTCTGCCGTGCCATAATGAAGGAACTCGATCCGCTCAAGGGAACATCCACAGTGGGCTATAATGTGGCGATAGGCTATTATGCCCAGAATCAGGAGGATGTGCTCGATCGCAACGACACAGTGTTTGGAACTCTCGACAGGATTGCCGTGGGCGAGATAAGACTCAAACTTCGTGACATTCTCGCAGCCTTTTTGTTTAAGGGCGAGGACATCGACAAGAAGGTGAGTGTGCTTTCGGGAGGCGAGAGGGCAAGGCTTGCGATGGCGAAACTCATGCTTCATCCATACAATCTGCTCGTGCTCGATGAGCCTACGAACCACATGGACATAAGGAGCAAGGACGTGCTGAAAGAGGCTCTGAAGGCATACGATGGTTCTCTCATCATAGTTTCTCATGACCGAGATTTTCTTGACGGCCTTGTGGACAAACTTTACGAATTCCGTGACGGAAAGGTAAAGGAGCATCTTGGAGGAGTCGAGGACTTCCTTCGTTCACGCCGCTTGGAGACGCTTTCTGAACTTGAGCGCAAAGCCCCGTCGGAAGCAGGCGCGTCGAAGCTCTCCGGGGCAACATCGGCTGCCAAAGCCTCCTGCGAAACAAAATCCTATGGGGATGTGGCTACCAAAGGCTCAAGCACTTCCCAAACCACCGAAAAACCTGCTCAGACGGTGCAGAAAGAAGGTTTTCGCTACCTTACCAAGGAGCAGAAAAAGATGCAGCAGAGAATCAATTTCCTTGAGAAGGAGATTGCAAAGGACGAAAAGAATATGAAGTCAATCGAGGAGGCGCTGTCCAGTCCAATCCCTTCAGACGAAGCTTTGTTAATGGAACTTACAAGGGACTATCTCAATCTCAAACGTGACCTCGACGCGAGGACGGCGGAATGGGAAGACCTTATGATAAAAATGGAAGAATAATGCAGCAGAACACAGAACAACAGAATGTTACGGTAACTTATCTCTTCGGAATTCATCCGGTGATGGAGGCGATTGCAGCCGGCCGACAGATTGAAAAGGTTCTTTTCAGGGAAAACCACGAAGGCCCACAGTTCAGGGAACTTCTCGCTGTGGTCACTCAGGAGAATATTCCGTTCAGTTTTGTGCCTTCCCAAAAACTCGACTCTCTCTCCAAGGGAGGTCGTCATCAGGGAGTGGTCGCCATGATTGCCCCTATCGAATATGTGGGCCTCGATGTTCTGATTTCAAAGGCAAAATTTGCTGAAGAAAATCCAATTTTCATTCTTCTGGACGGTGTGAGCGATGTCAGAAACCTCGGTGCAATAGCGAGAAGTGCCGAGTGCGCCGGCGCGTCAGGCATTATAGTCCCTGCGAAAGGCGGTGCTGCAATTAACTCCGAAGGTATTAAAGCCTCGGCCGGCGCACTGCTCAGAATGGGCGTTTCCAAGGTCCAGAATCTCAAAATTGCTGCCCTTATGCTTAAGGAGGAGGGATTCAAAGTTATTGCAGCGAGCGAAAAAACAGACAATTTCATCTATAATGTAGATATGACCGGACCTATTGCAATTGTGATGGGCGCGGAAGGAAAAGGTGTGAGCAAAACAATGCTTGCCCTATCCGATGAACTTGCAGCCATACCTATGGCAGGGGAGATAAGCTCCCTCAATGTGGGCGTGGCGGCATCTGTTGTGCTCTATGAAGCCGTAAGGCAGAGAATTACCGCTGAATAAATAACTTAATACCTTAACCTATGTCTCCAAAACGAGAAAATTTCAATTCTAAACTGGGTTTGTTGCTCGCCATCGTCGGTTCGGCGGTCGGCTTGGGCAATATGTGGAGGTTCCCTTACCTGCTCGGCAGCAACGGAGGCTCTGCCTTCCTCATCATCTACCTTGTGCTCGTCTTTATTTTGTGTACGCCGATTACGCTCGCCGAGTACTATGTGGGAAGAAAAACGAAAAAAGACTGTTTCAGGGCCTTTGACGACATACTCAAACCCGGACCGGGACGAATTTTCGGCTCAATACTGTGCTTTAGCGCCTTTTTTACCATATCCTACTATATAGTGGTCGGAGGCTGGATTATCAGCTATTTCTTCGGTTGCTTCAACTTCAACACCTTCTTTTCTGCAGACAATATCAAGCACTTCGAGAACGTTGCTATGGGGATGGGAGGAACCCCTGCATCAGCCCTCCAATCTACTATAACGGCAATTCTTTTCCTTGCCATATCTGCTGTTGTTCTCTGTGGGGGAGTGGTGAAAGGAATCGAGAAATTCTCTAAAATCACAATGCCTGTGCTCTTCTTCCTGATACTCTTCGTGGCAATATACTCTTGCTCGCTCGATGGTGCGGAGGAAGGAATTAAATACCTGTTAAAGCCTGATTTTTCAAAAGTTACAGGTTCCACCTTCTCAAACGCCCTCGGACAGGCATTTATGTCGCTCAGCCTCGGCTGTGGCACACTTATGACCTACGCTTCATACTCCCAGAAAGACAGCAACAGCGTCAGAACATCTCTGCTGACCATAATTCTTGACTCCTGTTTCGCCATCATTTCGGGACTTGCAATCATTCCTGCGGTATTTGCTTTCGGTATGGTTCCTGGTCAGGGTCCCGAATTGCTCTTCAACACCCTTCCAAGAATTTTTACACTAATGAAAGGAGGCTCTCTTGTGGCAGTCCTTTTCTTCTTTACCGTCTTCATTGCCGCCCTTAGTTCCGCAATATCCTTAATGGAGGTGCTGATTTCAGTCGTTACAGGAAGCGGAAAGGTATCAAGGGGCAGAGCTGTACTCTATGTCACTGCTGCCACAATAATTACAGGCACTCTCTGCTGCCTCTCCTTCGGTCCGTTGAATGGAATTAAACTCCCGGGAGGAACAATCTTCGACTTTTTCAACATCACATCCACAAATATCTTCATGACTCTCGGCTCGCTTGGACTCGTTCTTCTTGTCGGATGGAAACTCGGTAAAAAGGATTTCAAGTCAGTCCTCGCAGACAAGACTCCTTTGGGCAGCTCGGATGTTTTCTTCAACATCATGTTCTTTATCGTGAGGTGGGTGGCACCTATCGTCATTGTTACAATCATGGTTCTCGGATTCATTAACAATTAAACTATATGGAAAAGATTAAGATTCACGACAAGGTCTTTCGCAAGTTTATCCCCTATGAAAAGCTCTGCACTATTTTTGACGAAGTTGCCGCTCGCTTGAACTCCGATTTCGGTCCTACAGCCACCGATGAAGACCCTATTGTTCTCGTCTGTGTCCTGAACGGTTCAATTATGTTTATGGGAGAACTCCTGAAAAGGCTGAATTTCCCTCTCAGAATCGTTTCTACCAAACTTACATCCTACTATGGAATGGACTCTTGCGGCGAGGTCAGCCAGTCACTCGGTTTCACCGGAGTAATCGAAGGCGCGAGATGTATCGTGGTTGAAGACATCGTGGATACTGGCAAGTCCATTGCAAAAATGAAGCAGCTGCTTTCCAAGGCAAGCGCACGTGAAATCTACTACTGCACGCTTTGTTTCAAGCCCGGAAAGTATCAGGCTGCAGAAAAAATCGACTATTGTGGCATAGAAATCCCCGATGATTTCGTGGTCGGCTTCGGTCTCGACTATGATGAACTCGGAAGGAATTTGCCGGATATTTATACATTAGACATTTAGTAACTATGAAGTATTACATCATTTTCGGCCCTCCAGGTGCTGGAAAGGGCACTCACGCAAAGCGTTTGGTTGAAGATTACAACCTCAAGCATATTTCCACAGGCGAACTTCTCAGAGCAGAGATTGCCGCAGGCACGCCTCTCGGTCTCAAGGCAAAAGAACTCATTTCCGCAGGTCAGCTTGTGCCGGATGAAGTGGTTGAAGGTATGATAGAAACCGTGTTCAAGACCACGAAAGGGGTTGACGGCTTCCTTCTCGACGGTTTCCCACGCACTATGCCTCAGGCTGTTGCTCTTGATGAAATTCTGGGCAAACTTTCAGGCGAAGTTACCGCAGTCATATCTCTTACGGTTGCAGAAGATGTGATTTACCGCCGTCTTGCAGGCAGGGCAAAAATCGAAGGCAGGGCAGATGACGCCGACCCTTCAATTATCGCAAACCGCATCAAGACATACCACCTTCAGACCGAGCCTCTCATCGACTTCTACAAAAAAGCAGGAAAATACCACGAGGTCGACGGCTATGGCGGTGAATCCTCAGACGGAATCAAAGTCGTAGGCGACAGAATCGCCGCCCTTATGAAGACTTTGTAAAAATAAACGTTTAAAATTCCTGAAACGCTTATTTTCCTTATTAAATTTGCCATACAATATCTAAATCTTCACTTTTTTAGTGAAGATTTTTTGAATTTATTCATATATTTGCACTGATTTTTGTATGGTTGTAAAATTTGACAAAGATTACCTTAAAGAACTTTATTACGAAGGAAAGTGTTTAGATAAAAAGCACAGGTACCAGCCTGGGATTGTAGAAAAATATATTAGAAGGGTGCTTACTGTGACAAAATCCGAGGAAGAAACGATTATTACTATATGCACATTATTGGATATAACAAATCATTATAAATAGGAGGGAGATATATGAATGAAAATTTAAAACAGTATCCGGCGATAGCGGTTCATCCAGGTTCAATTATTATGGAAGAAATTGAGGCGAGGGGCATTTCGCAAAAAGTTTTCGCTTCAAGTCTGGATATGCCATATACCATGCTCAATGAGATATTACACAGTAAACGACCTGTCAGTTGCGAAATGGCTCTTCTTGTGGAAGCCACATTGGGCATTAGTGCTGAAATGTTAATAGAGATGCAATCTATTTATAACCTTCAGACGGCAAGAGAAGACGACTCATTTAAGAAGCGTCTATCTGTTGTGAAGAGCCAATGGGCTTTTGCAATAGCAAATGCACAATAATATTGTGTTTGCGATATCCATTTATTTTGGTAACTTTGTGAGTTGAGTAAAAACATAATAACTAATTATTTTTTGATGAAAAAGTTTCTTTTAGTATTTGCAGCGATTGCTGCATTGCTCACTTCATGCAAGAAGGAAGAGAAACCTGCAGACTCTATCGTTCTTAAAACCGGGTCTGAGGTTACAATATCTGCCAAAACTACTTCTGAGGCAGTTAAGTTTATCTCAAATGCATCTTGGACTGCTGTCCCTGATGTGTCTTGGATTAGAATCAGTCCTGCAACAGGCGAAGGCTCTTCTCTCGAACAGACAATCAACCTCGCCATTCAGGAAAACGAGACAGATGTTGACCGTGCTGCAATTATCACAATCACTGCAGGCAAGGCTTCTGTAAAGGTAGCGCTCACTCAGGAAGGCGTAAAACCTGAGCCACTTCCTGAAGTCATTAAAATACTTGCCATAGGCAACAGTTTTTCCGCAGACGCAGTTGAGCAGGAACTCTATCCTATCTTCGCGGCAGCCGGCAAGAAAGTGATTATCGGCAACCT
>JABUTT010000083.1 GCA_021443515.1 Bacteroidales bacterium | reverse complement strand
CTAAAACAGTTTTATTGCGACGCCGATTTTGAGGCAAGGGTAGATTCTGCCTGCGACATCCAGAACCTTAATCATGCTTTCTTTTATGGCACCGGGTGCAATACGACTGATGATGGCGGTGTAATCCTCCGCGGTGTTGGTTACCAAATCTATAACCTGAGCCTTTCCGTTGTACTGAACTCCAAGTTCAAAGCGGACATAGACTCTCTGGCTTGGAATAAGGCTACCTATACCGAGGCCTACGTAAGGGCGTACCTTGCTGACATTGTATGAAAGAATCGCATCTCCGTTTTCATTCGCGGTGATGTTGTATTTCTTTTGATCTTCCCTAATCTGAAGAAGGTCGTAGACTGTTTCCGGATCCAAGTCTCCGATCATAGATTTTATTTTGTCGGAGTGGAAATCCACTACCAGCATACGGTCGCCGCCAAAATAACTTCCCACCGTTATATAGAAAGGAAACTTGCCTTCGCCCAATGGGTGAATATCGAACATGACGTGTCCTGAGAATCTCTCGACGTTGCCTTTAATCTGTGTGTCTGTGTCAATAGTCTTCAGGAAACCCGTTGTCAAACTATAGACATCGTAAGAGATGGTTCTTTCGAATTTTGGAGAAAAACCGGGCATATAATCCACACCACCGCGGAGGGTTAGGTAACCGGTAATACAAGTACCAAAATCAAGAGAGATACCCTCTGTACCCACTGTGAGTCCGGTACCCCAATGATTAAAAAATTTAAGTTCCTGAGCATTGATAGCTGCAGTAAAAAGCGATGCAGTAAGAATGGCAACAATAATTTTTTTCATAATGGATTAAATCTCAGTTTATACCGCAAATATAATAAATCCTTAAAACACATAGCAATAAAAATTTAGAAGTTGTTTTAGAAGCTGTTTAAATTTGATTCAAATTTTTATTTATGGAATATAATTGAGCAGATTGAGATTAGACTGCGAAGGAATATCGCAATGGCCTATATGACTGAGCAGAGAATTTCAAGATGCCAAAAAGAAACATAAAGAATTTTTGCAATTAAATTTTAAACAGCTTCTTAGGCACTTTTCGCCAAATCTTTCATATCTTTGCGCCCGAAATTACAACTGAACTTAACAGTGATTGATAAACTATTCTACCTTGATGGCATTTCGATATGGTTCATCGCCATCATAAGCCTGATATTCGCACTGGGACTTCCATACGGAATCGACTACATCAAACATTACAAAGAGCATCGCAGAGCCGTCCGCTGGCACTGGATAATGTATTTTGTGGCATTCGCCTCGATGCTCGCCCTTTGCGTGGTAAAACATGCTCTTCTATTCCTTGTTTGCTGGGAATTTATGGCACTGAGTTCCTTCTTTCTCATCATTTTTGAGAGTTGGAAGAAGGATGTCATAAAGGCAGGTATGAACTTTTTCATCCAGTCGCACATTTCGGTGCTTTTCCTGACTGCGGGATTTATCGCTATGGCTGACCTTACCGGGACATACAACTTCGACGCCTGGATGATGTATGAGGGAGATTCGACATTGCCGTTCATTCTCTGTTGCATCGGATTCGCAATCAAGGCGGGCTTCGTTCCGTTCCACACCTGGCTTCCTCTTGCCCACCCCGCAGCGCCGGCCCACATTTCGGGAGTAATGTCCGGAGTGATAATAAAAATTGGCATATACGGCATTATAAGGAGCATATTTTGGTTCAATACCAATCTCCTGACAGCCGGCTATATTATTTTAGGAATATCGGCAATAAGCGGAGTCTATGGAGTGCTACTCGCCATCGCTCAGCATAATCTCAAGAAACTCCTTGCCTACCACAGTATCGAAAACATAGGCATTATCGGTCTTGGCATTGGCATAGGCTGTCTCGGACTGGGTTTACAAAGTGATGCTTTAGCCTCCATCGGATTTATTGGAGCACTTATGCACACACTCGGTCACGCCCTATTCAAATCAAACCTTTTCTTCGCAGCGGGCAATGTCTATCACGCCACCCATACCCTCAACATCGAGAGGCTCGGCGGTCTGTTGAAGAAAATGCCTTTGACTGGGCTTGCATTTTTACTTTCTTCCATAGCCATCTGCGGACTTCCTCCGATGAACGGCTTCATTTCAGAGTTCATCATCTACACCGGACTTTTCGGCTTCATGTATATCCCAAAAGCGGCATTCACTATATTTGGAGCCATACTCATCATTGCCCTCGTGATGATTGGTGGGCTCGCAATTATGTGCTTTGCAAAGGCCTTTTCGATAGTTTTTCTTGGCACACCTCGAGAGGACTTGCCTGAAGAACCCAAGGAGTTCGGAGGGCTTCGCACAGTGCCTATGATAATTTCCGTTGCCATTATGGCTTTCATCGGACTTGCCCCGAGAATCGTTACAAATCTGGCCTGCGAGGCTCTTGACACCCTCGGCATTGATCCCGGCCATATTGCGGAAAACACAAAGCAGTTAGGCAATGCAGCTATCGTGTTTGTAGCAATCTGTCTTATTACCTTCCTTGTCCGAGCCCTTATCAACCGTAAAAAGAAGGTTGAGGTCGGCGAGACCTGGGGATGCGGCTACACTGCTCCCACTCCTAAAATCCAATACACCGCCACATCTTTCGTCAAGACTCTCGTGAAACTTTTTGGGGTTGTTTTCGGCTTCAGGAAAGAGAAGGATGCCATAAAGGAGACCTATCCGCAGACTCCAATCCGTTACTCATCCGAGAATTACGACAAGATTGAGAGTGCCCTTATTGAAAAACCGGTTAAGGGTTACATGAAATTCACATCGCTCTTTGCCTTCCTTGAAAACGGTAAGATTCAGTCTTACATATTATATGGTATCATTTTCATCGTGGCTGTATGCCTCATAGCCCTCATATTATGTTAAGTTTAGTTCTCATATTCATAGCATCGCTCTTTTTCAGCGGTCTCATTTCCCGCACAAAGAGCATACTTTCAGGCAGAAAGGGTCCGGGTATTTTTCAGCCCCTGAAGGATGTGGCAAGGCTGCTGCGTAAAGGCACTGTCTATCCCGCCACTTGCTCCTTCATCTACCGCATGGCACCCGTAGTTTATTTTGCAAGCGTGGTTGCCGCAATACTCACCGTTCCTTTCAACGGCTTGAGCGGGATTCTATCTTTCCAATATGACTTCGTGTTCTTTGCCTACATCCTCAGCCTTGGAAAGTTCTTCTGCATTATCGCAGCAATGGACACAGGTTCAAGCTTTGAGGGTATGGGAGCGTCCCGCGAGGCACTTTACTCGATGTTGGCAGAGCCTGCGTTCTTCCTTGTTTTGGGCAGTTTGGGACTTCTCAGTTGTAACAATTCTTTTGTCGATATCTTCTCCCACATAGATTTCTCTTCTACACAGGCGCTGGTACTCGGCATTGTCGCCGCCATCATCCTCACCATACTCAATATGATTGAGAACAGCCGTCTTCCCCTTGATGATCCGAAAACCCACCTCGAACTCACTATGATACACGAGGTAATGATACTCGACTACAGCGGCGTTGACCTTGCACTCATCCACATCACGGGCTATCTAAAATTCGCCTTGTATGCAGCACTCGTGGCAAACATCTTCATTCCTCTTGCAAGAAGTTTCATAGGTGCTGTTGCTCTCTTTGTGGCAATTCAAGCGCTGAGCGCTATCATAATTGGCGTTATCGAATCATTCTACGCTCGTTATCGTATGAACCACAATCCGGAGTTCATCTTTGCTCTGACCGCGGTAGCCTTCCTTGTAATTTTCTCAACCTTTTGTTTCTAAAACGCTATGAGAGAGTTGTTACTTATACTTTTTTTGACATCCATCTTCCTGATGTCGATTGCAAACCGAATGAGAGGTTATGTGAAAATCCTTGCCTTTCAGGGTATTGTGCTTTTTGCTCTTTCCATCATTGAACTGGGCGAAATCCACATAGCCAACTTGATTTGGATTTCAGTGGAAACCATAATTTTCAAGAGCATTATTGTGCCGGCCTTCCTCTTCCACATCATCAACCGCAATAAAATCACGCGTGAAGCTGAGCCGTTTTTACCTCACTTTGCCTCCCTCATCATAACCACCATCATCACTACAGCCCTCTGCATCGGCGCCCAATCACTGCCTGAAGGAAGCATAGACCGCTATTCCTTCGTAGCCGCTATGTCCACCATATTCTTCGGCCTCTATTTCATTTGTTCAAGGCGAAAACTCCTCTCCCAGATGATTGGCTACATGGTCATTGAAAACGGGGTATTCATACTCACTTTTGCTGTCGGAAACGAAATGCCTTTCCTCGTGAATCTCGGCGTACTTCTCGACATTTTTGCAAGCGTGCTTCTTCTCGGCTTCTTCGCCGGCAAAATCGGCGATGTACTTAAAGATAACAGTATCAATAGTTTAACTTCATTAAAAGACTGACGCCATGTTCTTTACTATTGACGCTTTGAGCATAATAATGCTAATAGTTCTTGCCATCGTCTGCGTGGTGGTGTTTTTCCATAGTTTCACCTATCTCCGCCGCCAGAAGGCAAACGCCAGAATCAAAGCAATCTATTATCTGTCGCTTCTGCTTTTCATTGCAGCCCTTGCTTTAGGATACATCTCGGGACACATCGTTATGACCTGGGTGTTTACTGAAGTTACAACCCTTGCCGCAGGAGTGCTGATTTATCATCATCGCGACTCTCTCGCCCTTGAAAGCGTTTGGAAATATGTTTTCGTGTGCGCAATCAGCGTAACCTTCATCTTCATCGGCATACTTTTCTGGAGTCTTGCCCTGCTCAACGCGGGTAGCACCGACCTGAGTTATACGAGTTTCTATAATCTCTCGGACCGGCTCAATCCTTTCTGGCTGGGACTCGGCTTCGTGTTCATTTTCACGGGATATACCGCAAAAATCGGCCTCTTCCCTATGTTCACCGCAGGTATTGACGCAAAGGACAGCGCTCCTTCACCTTCGGCCGCAATGCTCTCGAGCGTGCTTGTAAACCTCGGTTTCGTGGGCATCTACAGGGCCTACGCCGTTATCGCAAGAAGTTCCCTCGCAGCCTTCGGACAAACCCTCATCATCGTGACCGCCCTCATTACGCTCTTCGTTGCAACGGTCTATATGGTCAAAATTGCAAACTTCAAGAGGATGCTCGCCTACTCCAGCATTGAGCACAGCGCCCTTGTAAGTTTGGGTATGGTTCTCGGACCTGCCGGGTGCGCCGCGGCGATTCTCCACCTTGTGATGCACTCCTTCATCAAGTCGGGACTTTTCCTCCACTATCCTCAACTGGCAGTGTTCTATGGCAGCAAGTCAATAGACGATATGGGAGATTATTTCAATCGAAATCCTTTCGGGGCGGTGGTACTGGTGCTCGGACTTTTCTGCATCACCGCTGTTCCGCCTTCAGGACTTTTTGTGAGCGAGCTTGGCATATTCTCCGCCATGATACAAAATGGCAACTGGCTCGTCCTCATCTTGACAATGCTTTTCCTGACCGTACTTATCTGGGCTATCTGCAAGAGCATATTCCGCGTGGTTTTCCTGCCTGCTAAAAATCCCCTTGCGGCACCACAGGATGTCAAGCCTCACACCTTTGAATCGGTGTTCCAACTTCTTCTTTTCATCCTTGCCATAGCAATCGGCTACTTTACTCCTATAAAACTCATCTCTCTTATAGCTGAGGCCACATTCCTCATTTATTGATATGTTTGAACATCTGTATATAAATAATGCCGAAACCATAGACTTCGCAGCCATTCCTCAGATTGCCGACTATGGCGAGTTCTCTTCTTACATTAAAGAGTCTCTTGGCTCGGTTTCAAGGCACTGCGTAAACTTTTTTGGAGTGGAGAACACTATCGCTGGCAAGGTCATCCTCATAGTCTGCATCGCAGATGACGAGAGTCACAAGATTGAAGTTTTTTCACACCTTTGCGACAAAAATGCCGTTCTGGCCCATTGCGGAGTTGCTGCTCTTGAACGCTATGAAAGAGAAATCCATGAAAACTTCGGCATCACTTTCGAGGGACATCCCTGGTTCAAGCCTGTAAGGACTGCAGCTGATGATTATCCTTTCTACCATGCCGACAGCGAAGAAGTTCACGAGGTCGGTGTCGGGCCGATACACGCGGGAGTGATTGAGCCGGGACATTTCCGTTTCATCTGCAGCGGCGAGAAAATCCTTCATCTCGAGATTATGCTCGGCTATCAGAAACGTGGCGTCGAAAAACTTCTGGTGGCAGAGGCTCCGCTCGAGAAAAAGGCACTGACGGCAGAATCCATAGCAGGGGACAGCGCAATAGGTTATTCAAATGCTTTCGCGATGGTCAATGAAAGCCTTTGCGGTTTTTCTCCGAGCGAAGAAATGCTATATGCAAGGACGATTGCTGGTGAACTTGAACGCATAACGATACACACTGGCGACCTGAGCGCAATCTGCGGAGACGTGGCATACCAACTCGGCAGTGCAGTTTTTGGCAGGCTCCGCACTCCTATAATAAACTTTATGCAGAAATGGTGTGGCAACCGTCTCGGGAAAACTATGGTACGTCCGTTTGGCCTGCCTTACGCCCTTACTCCTTCTCTAAGGGATGACCTTCTCGACACCCTCGCCAAATTTGAAAAGGATTTTCGCGAAATGAGCCATAAAATTCGCCGCTTCCCATCAGTTCTCTCAAGACTTGAAAAGACCGGTGTGGTAACTGCAGAGCAGGCAAGGGAAATAGGGGCAGTGGGAATGGCTGCCAAGTCTTCGGCTCTGTGTCGTGACATCCGCCTCAGTCATCCTTATTTCAAGTATGACAGCCTTACTCACGAGCCTATCGTCAAGCACCACGGAGATGTTTATTCTCGCACTTGCGTCCGCATTGAGGAGGTTTATCAGTCGCTTGAATATGTGCGCAGCCTTGTGGCAGAGTATCCTTTCGGCACACACAAGGCTCAACCTGCACAAAATATGAGACCAAACTCCTTTTGCATAGCCCTCACTGAAGGATGGAGAGGAGAAATTTGTCATTGCGCCCTCACCGATGCCGACGGAAAATTCGTTTCCTACAAAGTCTGCGACCCTTCATTTCACAACTGGATGGCACTCGCTCTGGCAGTTCGTGGCAACGAAATTTCGGACTTCCCTATCTGTAACAAGAGTTTCAATCTATCCTATTGCGGACACGACCTATAAAAAGACAAACCATGATTCTCGATTCAATAAAAATACTTTTCCACCAGGGAAAACAATTCATAGATGACCCCACAAAGGTCGAAGTCCCCGGCATATTCCGTGGCCGTCCGGTAATCAGCACTGCGAGCGTGGATAACGAAGCGCTTAAAGGCTGCTGTCCACTCGGTGCCATAAGCATAGACGCAGAAGGCAAGGCAAGTCTCGATATGGGCAAATGTGCGTTTTGCGGCCTTTGTGCTAAGAAGTTTCCGGAAAAGATTACCTTCACGAAAGATTATAAGATAGCTTCTGCAAAGAGAGAAAACCTTATAATTCATGAAGGCGTTGACGCTCCGGTTGATTTTGGAAACGAGGCGGTCAATCCCGTAATCAAGAAGACCTTCGGCAAGTCGCTCAAACTTCGTCAAGTGTCAGCCGGCGGAGATAATTCGTGCGAATGGGAACTCGGCGCAACAGGAAACGTGAATTTCGATATGGGACGCTACGGCATAGAGTTCGTCGCTTCTCCTCGCCACGCAGACGGAGTTGTCATCACAGGCCCTGTCTCAAAGAATATGGCACGCGCACTCGAAATCTGCTATGATGCCATTCCTGAGCCTAAAATCATTGTTCTCGCAGGTGTGGATGCAATCAGCGGAGGTGTTTTTGAAGGCTCCGAAGATCTTGACCGCAGCTTCATCGAAACTCACCACATCGACCTCTACATCCCCGGCAACCCTACCCATCCCCTCACCATCATCAACGCCCTCCTCAACCTTAGAGGGTAAAGGGTTTGAGATTAATACAGAAAACCGAACATCCAGATTGGAATCTTATTCTGATAGGCATATTCAATATCGTCTGCCACAATATAGCCTTTTTCGACAGACTCAATCTGCTTCTTTCCCTTTTTCCTCCCACCAACTTCAAAAGTCAATCCATCTATTTCAAAATCGGAAACAGGAGACTCAACCACATCGAAAGAATATTTAGTCCAACAGAGGAAAATGGTTTCTCGCACATTGCCGCTATTAGGTTCCGTTCCGACAAGAGTGTACATCATATTGGGATTATGAAGGTATAATTTATCCATCTTTCTCAAAATAGCGTCTCCGTTGGCCTTCATTCTTAGGACAGAAACAAGTTCGGCTTTTTCAAGATATTCAAGATATTGTGGAAGGTCATTTCGATCCATCTCCAAGTCCCTTGCCATATCCGTGAAATTTATCTTTACGGGTACACTCTGCGAGATATAATATAAAAACTTCTTTAGTTTCATACTGGAAGCAAGCGTCATCCCGGCATATTTCGGAATATCCGACTCAACGGTTGTATTTATTACGCGACGCATACGGGCCATTTGCTCTGGTTCTCTAAAATATGGATAACATCCTATTCTGATATATTCCTTAAAATACGCCAAAGGCCTATGTTCCCCATAAGGAAAATCAACTTTGCCATTTAGAATCTGGTCAAGGGTGGATTTTTGTAAATTCCATCCGTTCCTTATGTTTAAAAATTCAC
Organism: Bacteroidales bacterium; assembly: GCA_021443515.1. Taxonomy (GTDB): domain Bacteria; phylum Bacteroidota; class Bacteroidia; order Bacteroidales; family UBA932; genus Cryptobacteroides. The sequence continues at coordinate 3,378 of JABUTT010000083.1, read as the reverse complement.
GAAAAGACAGTACCGGCATGTGATACTCCACTGCCCTTCTACTCAAATCAGCTCCACCTTTTTCCAAATCCAAGATTGAACTGCCCGAATAAATCACTCTAAGATACGGAAGGCTGTCATATATGTTCTTTATCTCGGTACTCCACTCCTTGTACTTATGAATCTCATCTATAAATAATACTTTGCCCCCATTTGCATAGAAAGATTTTGCTGTCTCGAGCAAAGTATGAGCTGAAAAATATATGTCGTCGGCACTGACATATAGAGTTTCTTTCAGATTCTCATATTTCTTGATATGCTGTAACAAAAGAGTTGATTTTCCGATACCCTTCTGTCCTATCAATCCTATTACTCTACAATCCCAATTTATGCTTGAATGGAAATCCCTGAAAAAGTCCATAGGAGTGGACTCGAGGGTCTGATAGAATGATGAATACAATGCCTCCATAAAAATTGCTGATATTTTACCGCACAAATTTAAGAAAACTGCGGTAAACTTGTAGCAATTTCGATAAATTTTTCAAAAAATCCCGTAAAAAAGACAGAAACTTACCGCAAAATCTAATAATTCTGCGGTAAACTTGTAGCAATATTTAATTTTTGAAAAGGTTGATGTGACCTTCCGTTGCTATTTCCCGAAGGCTGATAACATTTCAGGAACGACTGACTGAAGTTTGTTTAATTGTTGCGCTACGGTTTCTTTATTATCGGAGCCTTTGCCCTTGGCTATTGTAAGGAAGTCGCCGCCGTTGAACTTGATACCCAAATCGTGGATAGTGTAACCAAGACGCTCGTAAAATCTCTGGCGAGAAAGACGCTGAGCATTGTTCTCCGCATTATCATCAGGCTTTTCTATGGAGCCGACAGTCAGTATATCCGGATTACTGTCATAGAACGCATTGATAATTTTTGAGCCTATTCCCTGGCCACGATATTCGGAGAAAGTGGCAAGGAAAAGAATAAAAACAAAATCATATTTGTTGATTATCACCATCATCCCCACCGGTTTGCCATCTTCATAGAAGCCTAAAGGCTTGATAAATTCAACATTGACAAGAGTCGATGGCAGTACTCGCTCTGAAGGAGGAAATGCCTCTATAAAAAGCTGGTCAAAGACTGCAAGGTCCCTGGATTCTTTTGTAATTAACCTCTGTTCCATAATATCAGTATTTTCTGCTCAAAGGTATGCTTTTTTTTCGATTTGACTGACATTTTGGCAGAAATTGAGCGATGGTTTAGATGTTGCATAAGGGTTGGTGTCCTTCAATTATGAGGACAAAAAGGAGATTATATATGAATGCAACAAACAACAATGAAACACTTAACAAGTTCGCCATCAACCTCAACGAGAGGGCCAAGGCGGGCAAACTCGACCCGGTAATCGGCCGTGACGAGGAGATTCGTAGGGTGCTGCAGATTCTCTCCAGAAGAACGAAGAACAATCCTATTCTCATAGGTGAGCCGGGTGTCGGCAAAACTGCCATTTCTGAAGGTATCGCCATGAGAATTATCAATGCCGACGTGCCTGAGAATCTGAAGACCAAACAGATTTATTCTCTGGATATGGGAGCATTGATAGCAGGTGCGAAATATCAGGGTGAATTTGAAGAGCGTCTGAAAGGCGTTATTGAGGCTGTGACAAGCAGCAATGGAGAAATCATACTTTTCATCGATGAAATCCACACCCTCGTAGGGGCAGGTCGTACAAGCGGCGCAATGGATGCGGCAAACATCCTTAAGCCCGCCCTTGCCCGAGGCGAACTCAGGGCAATCGGCTCTACAACCCTCGATGAATACCAGAAATACTTTGAGACCGACAAGGCTCTTGAACGCCGTTTCCAAAAGGTTATGGTGGACGAGCCTACCCCGGCTGAAAGCGTGTCAATTCTTCGCGGACTCAAGGAAAAATATGAGAATCACCATAAGGTTCGCATAGAGGACGACGCTATTATTGCCGCGGTTGAACTCTCACATCGCTACATCACAGACCGCTTTCTTCCAGACAAGGCAATTGACCTCATTGACGAGGCTGCCAGCAAACTCCGTCTTGAAATGAATTCAGTGCCGGAGCCGCTTGACGAACTCAACAGGAAAATCCGCCAGTTGGAAATTGAGCGTGAGGCTATCAAGAGAGAGGGCAAGTCTCCAAAACTTGAAACCATTGTAGAGGAACTTGGCATACTCAGAAAGGAAAAAGAGACGCTTACAGCCAAATGGGAAGAGGAGAAGAAACTTCTGAGCGACATTCAGACCAGCCGCGATGCGATTGAACGTTACAAGGTTGAAGCTGATGAAGCTGAACGTAGCGGAGATTATGGAAAAGTTGCCGAACTTCGTTATGGCAAAATTGCCCAGGAACAAGAGAATATCAAGAAACTCACCGAGAAAAAGAATGCCCTCATTGATCCCATTATAAATGAGAGTGTGGGCGAAGACGACATTGCAGAAGTCGTGGCAAAGTGGACAGGTATTCCTGTGGCAAGGATGATGGAAAGCGAAAAAGAGAAACTGCTCAAGATGGAAGATGCGCTTCACGCAAGAGTCATCGGCCAGGACGAAGCCATAGAAGCGGTTTCCAACGCAGTGCGTCGCAGCCGTACAGGTCTTCAGAGCGAAAAGCGCCCTATCGGTTCGTTCCTCTTTCTTGGAACTACCGGCGTGGGAAAGACCGAACTTGCAAAAGCCCTTGCGGAATACCTCTTCAATGACGAGAATATGATAACCCGCATCGATATGAGCGAGTACCAGGAGAGGCACACAGTGTCAAGACTTGTCGGAGCGCCTCCGGGCTATGTAGGTTACGAAGAAGGCGGTCAACTTACCGAGGCAGTGCGCAGGAAACCATATTCGGTGGTGCTTCTCGATGAGATTGAAAAGGCCCATCCGGATGTGTTCAACACTCTGCTTCAGGTGCTTGATGACGGTCGTCTCACCGACAATAAGGGTCGCACGGTGGATTTCAAGAATACCATTATTATAATGACGTCAAACCTTGGCAGCGAGGTTATTCAGGATTATATTGCATCTGCCGAAGAAAAGGGAGAGGGCGATGGAAAAATCCCTGAGGCTTGTTTCAAGGAAGTAATGGCTCTTCTCAAGGCACGCATCCGTCCGGAATTTCTCAACCGTATCGATGAAATTCTAATGTTCCAGCCTCTTACTCGTGAGGATGTTCGCAAGATTGTCATTATGCAACTCGGACAGATTACGAGCAGGGTTCAGGAAATGGCAGGTATCACTCTCAAGGTCAGCGATAGTAAAATCAAAGACTTCTGCGAAAGGGGTTACAACCCTCTCTACGGAGCAAGACCTATCAAACGTCTCCTCCAAAAAGAAGTCGAGGACACCCTCGCCAAAGCCATCCTCGCCGGCACCGTT